>CALLLZ010000052.1 GCA_938008005.1 uncultured Marinicella sp.
TTGAATTGGACAAAATATGAGCGACAACAATTTGATTGAAATTAAATTATCTGCCGACCAAACTGAAGGTACACAAGCAACAGTAGCCCAATGGCTTAAGCGCACAGGTGAAAAAGTAGTCAAGGATGAACCCATTATTGAACTTGAAACAGATAAAGTGATGATGGAAGTGATCGCGCCAACTACTGGAATCTTACATAAAAAACTGGTACTTGAAGGGGAACCTGCAGAAGAAAATAAAATATTGGGAATAATTAATGAATCTTTTGGAACTATCGATGAATCAGGGCTGTCCAACCCCTCGAACGAATTAAAAATTGAACAGGAAGACAAAACAGAAACGACTCCAAATTATGTTTCTAACGATTTACCTCGTAAAGACCCGTCTGCTGGGTTACCCGATCCTCCTTCTACCTTCATAAGCCCAGCAGTTCGGCGTTTAAGCCAACAGCATCAATTAGACCTCAGCCAAATAACCGGAACAGGAAAAAATAATCGCATCACATCGCGTGATGTCAAAGAACTTTTATCCACCGCATCTAATCAAATCGATACCGCACATGACGCAACTGTGGTCCCTACTGCTGCTGGCAGTGAAATCATTCCGCACACACAGATGCGCAAGATCATAGCTGAGCACATGCAGCACAGTGTACAAACCGCACCACATGTGACCTCTGTATTTGACTTAGATTTATCGGCCATCATTAAACACCGCAAAGCCAATAAGCAAGCTTTTGCTAACCAAGGTACTAAACTCACCTTCACAGCTTACTTCGTCGCTGCTGCTGTTCAAGCCATCAAACATCAGCCCAAGATAAATAGCCAATTCCATGATCATGGTTTAGAAGTGTTCAAGCATGTTAACTTGGGTTTTGGAACTGCATTGGGCGATGACGGTTTAATTGTACCGGTCATTCAACAAGCCCAGAACATGAACCTGTTACAAATAGCTCAAGAACTGACTCGACTCACTGACAAAGCCAGAAATAACCAACTGACCCAAAAGGAAGTCCAAGGCGGTACCTTTACCATTTCTAACCATGGTGTATCAGGTTCTTTGGTGGCAACACCTATCATCATCAACCAACCACAATCAGCCATACTTGGGCTGGGCAAAATGGAAAAAAGGGTGATAGTTGAAGAACACAATGGACAAGATATGATGGTGATTAAACCGATGTGTTATGTGAGCTTAACCATTGATCATCGTGCACTCGATGCCCACCAGACCAATGACTTTTTAAGTCATTTTAAGCAATACATAGAACACTATCAGTGAACCAAGAGTAATTCACGACCACTCTTGGTTCAGCTAAACGCCTAAATTCCCCAAAATTATTTTGAATTTTTGGTGAACTTGGTCCATACCCTGATGTAACCACCTGGGGTGACTGGTAATACGTTGGCTCGCCTTTTCTTTCTGATACTGTTTTTACTGGACCATGTTTGCCAGGCGCGCGCTTGATTGACCGGTATAAACAAAGTATCTTGTGTATACCAAAAGCCAAGCGTTTTTTTCGAATGGACCAGAGCCACGTCTCCACCACCACAATTAGCCACCCTAGAATATGTACTTCTCATTTTACTGGAGCTGGTACGCTGATTGTTACTGTGCATATGGTAATCACAGTGACTCTGGCTACTGCCTGAACCATGACTGCCTGAAATATGACAATGATGGGTTTGAAAATATTGATACCCTGTTGAATTATTGCATGAACCCTGACCCGCTTGTTTTAAGTCAGTTACGGCTTTTTCACTTTTATCAGTCCAATCAACAAATACCTCATCAACCACAGCATTAACCACTCTTCTACCAGCCAAAGCAGCAATCGTCTTATCTGAAACACCTTGTTTATTTAAAAAATCCTCGTTAAATGAGCTTTTCAAAATAACAGCACCATCATTGATATGATCATCATCTTCAAGGACTTCATTTAATTCATCTCCTTGTTCAAATTCTATTAATTGAATTGGCACAGGAGTACCAGCTGGTGTAACAGTTAAATATTGCTCTAAAAGGTTGCCTTGTAATTGATCCAGAATAAACATTTCACCTTCACCAATTTCCACCTGTTCTTCCACATACATTTCATTGGATTCGAG
Source organism: uncultured Marinicella sp. (assembly GCA_938008005.1). Classification (GTDB taxonomy): domain Bacteria; phylum Pseudomonadota; class Gammaproteobacteria; order Xanthomonadales; family Marinicellaceae; genus Marinicella. The sequence continues at coordinate 2,110 of CALLLZ010000052.1, forward strand.
TAATTGACCAAAAGACATCTTATTACCATTTGAGAATATGAGCTTAGCCAGTACAATACGATCCGTTTCATCATTGAACACCGTTTGACCTGCAGAACTTACACTGAAACCTGAAATTAAACTGATAATGCTTAACAATACCTTTATTCTAAAATTATTCATCATTGTCTTTTCCTTGTTAAATTTTATTAATGACTTGAGAGTTCTTTATAAACTCAGTCGTTATATTAAACAAAGGTCGCAGGTTATTTATGATGAGCATATGATCATTGGTTGATGTTTAGATTCCGAAAGCACCAAATCACATTATTCATTCAATGGCCCATACTTTACTAACCAGACAACACTTAAATAAAACTGAGTTAAAGAAAGTTGACGAAAAAATGATTACCTTTTCGTATTTAAGTTTTGGCTAATGTATGCTTTAATAATTTTACAATCAAAAAAAACCATCTTCTTTTATGTGGACTTAATTAATAAATTTATGATTAATAGATCACTATTAACAATAACCCTAATTTGTTCAACACTATGCACCCATATTTATGCTGCTACAAATCATCAGCAATTGTGCCTGAATGAAGACTCTTTGATCAATGCATCAACAAAGCTTCAACATTGTATAAAAGCCTACGAACTACTTAGGACTTCTAACAGTTCTGAAAAACTCGTTCAACTGGCTTTTCAAGTTGCCAACCTCTATGAGAAACAGAGTCAATTCAATGACAGTATCAAAACCTTAGAGACACTCGAAACAAATCATCCAAAACTAACCACTACTTTCAAAATTAAACACAAAATACTCCGGGATATAGGAAAAAACTATTATTATTTAGATCAATATGAACTGTCTTTATCAAGTTTTCTGAAAGCTTTTAATTTGGCTCAAATCAATGAAGATGTTCAAGCTATGGCCAAAAGTTACAACGACCTTGGTATCGTTTATAAGGCCCAATCAAGGTATGCAGATTCTATAGAAGCTTATAAACAAAGTTTAAAACTCAAAGAATCTTTGAATCTAACTGAAGAAATAGGCAGTACCATGAATAACATTGGAAATATTTATATTTTAATCAATGACTTTAGCCCCGCTTATGAGTTTCATCAAAAAGCCTTACAGCACTACTTATCGTTAGATCAGCATAACGATTTATACAGCACCAGAATTATTCACATAAAAAATCAGATTGGCACATCATTACAAAAACTAGGTAAGTTAGATGAAGCCATTAAATACCTAGAACAATCAATTGATGAAGCTGTTAATTTAACTGAAAAAAACCTCATACTTTTCGACACCTACTGCACACTCGCTGATTTTTATCTTTTGAAACAGCAAACTACCAAAGCTTCAAGTTTAATGAAACATATTCAGGGAATTAACAACATTAATACTGATCAAGAGTTATCTCGTCTGGCTGTAAACAGCAAGATCATGACAGCCAAACAAGAGTTCCAATCAGCACACGACAATGCCATAAGCGGTCTTAACATCGCTAATCTAGCGGCTAATAATGAACAGGTTACACTTTTCTTAGGGCTGTTGTCTGAAATCAATAAGAAGATGCAACGCTATGAATTAGCTCACGACTACCAATCACAATTCATCGCCTCCAAAGAAAATTTTTTACAACAACGGTATGACACAGAAATTAAGTACCTACAAAATGAAATAGACTTACAACAACAACAAAAGAATTTAACCTTGTTACAAAAAAACAATCAAATTCAAGAGTTACAGATAAAAAAGCAGCAGCTACTGGTACTTTCATTTATTCTACTAGGAGTATTCTTAATTATATTGATCTTGTGGCTAATCAGTCATAAAAGCAAAGAAAAAAAACAGTTGCTTGCACAGGTTAATTATCACCGCAAAAAACTACTAGATTTACAAACTCCCAAGGAAAAATTGCAAGAGTTCCTCTCCCACATAACAGAGCCTCTGATTTGTATCAATCAATTGCGAACCATCACTTTTGCTAACCAACAGTTTCAAGACGCTTATAATCAAAAACAAAATGATTTAATAGGCGCAGGTATTGAAAATGCCATACCTGAACTATCGGCCACTCTGGCCAAAATCACATTCAATTCTGAAGATATACCTGATCAACAACAATTAAGCCATATTGATGACAACGGCAAAATGATAAAAATTTGGATCAACTCATTGCATGCTCTGGATCATGCAATTGTTTTATCTTTTCAAGAATACAATGAGGATTTAGATTTGCCCAGTTCCACTCATTTATATGTTGAAAATGCCAATAAAATAGCACTGATGGTAAAGCGGCTGAATAGTTTAAAAACTAATGATAACACGGCACAGACCAATCAATTGATTCAACAACTGGAAGAGAAACTAAAACCCACCAATTCAGAGGAGCATTTGAGTGAAAATTACCGCACTTCATTGGTTGATCTGATGTGTAGCAACCTTGATATTTGGAGGAAAATTACTCATGGAGATAGGATAAGTTTAGCTGAAGAAAGCAGTATATGGAAAGTTACGATTGACGATGGTAGATTGAGAACACGTGCTATGGACCGATACTTAAGTTTGAAGACATTACCCAAATCACCAAGATGGAGACCAGTGGTAAAAACCAGTCATTACATACTTTCAGAGTGTAAATTAACAGATCCTCAAAGAAAATCCTTGAATCAACTGTTAGAAATTTTTATGGAAAATTTGCGAAATAAGAATTTATAAAATCAGATCAGGGCCAGTTACATCACTGGCACTGATTGTTTTGTAAAACCTGTAGCGCTAGTCTTTAACACATACATTACAGCTGAAAGTTATCCCATCTGACAACTTATAACGACCATGATGATCTTCACTGATTAAATTCGCTGGTTCTAGTAACAAAGGCCTGACGTTATTGGTGTCGATGTCTTTATTTATCATACTTGAACATACACAACTCGCATAACCATAAGCTAATCGTGCATCTGAATCATCAAAAAAATCATGCTTACGATAAGTATTACGGTATGTTAATACACCACCAATATGCTCACTTAACAATCTTTCGTCACCGTCTCTTAAAGTTAAGCCGTCGACATACTTAATACCGACAGGACAATTTACCCCTTGGCCTTCAATCATACGTTGTAATGATTCTCCGCTTATTTCAACAGTCGAAATTTTTTTCATTACACCGGTTCTACAAAAAGTTGGATCCGATGCATCTTGATGCGCATACACTGTCGAAAACAATGAAGAAGACAAAATGACAGAAAATGACATAACTACAATTAGAACCATTGAAAACAATATAGATTTTAAAAACTGCATAAAGACTCCGTAATTACTTGATAAGAGCGAGTATAAGCTTAATTTAGTAAAAACTAAATAACGAAAAGGGACCAATTCGGGAAGGATTTAAACATTGCGAATAATATCAAATAGATAGGCAATTCAACTTATTATTTGCTTGTGTTTTTTTAAAAAAATATAATATTCTACCCGTAGTGCATTTAGGTTTTGAAGAAAAAATAAGTTACTCACAGTCATAAAAGCGGTATATTTATTAGTGACCAAA
>CALLLZ010000053.1 GCA_938008005.1 uncultured Marinicella sp.
AATGGCAATCTCCTGAAACCCTTACTCAAATAATAACTGATTTTCACAACAAAAGTAATGATCAATCTTTTTATCAATATTTATTAGAGAGTGCCGCCATTATCACCATTCCAACCAACAATATAGATGGTTTTTTGCAAACACAACGATATCCAACACAAAACTGGTATTCAGATGACATCGGTCCACGAGATGGTCGGATGAGACGGAAAAATTTGTTGGACACGGATGAAATATTAAACTCTCAAGATGACTTTCTTAATGGCGTTGATTTAAATCGCAACAACAACCCATACTGGGCATCCAGTAACAGCTCCTCTGACAATCCTTCATCCATAGTCTTTCATGGCCCTTCTTCCCAATCTGAACCAGAAACTCAAGCCAGATTGACTGCAGCAAACTTGATTGATGCCGATCAATTTAGACTTTATACCGACGTCCACTCATTTTCGCAGGTTCACTTTGCAAACCGGTCTTTCAATAACCGTTTAAATATTCTACAGTCCCGTGTATTGGCTGATTTTACCAACCATCACAGTGCTTACCCAGAAGGTAAGGTTTACGTCGATCGTTCGTCATTCACCACAGCTGGTTTTGGTATTGGTGCAACCGATGAATACTTTCAATCAACATATCAAATTCCTTCATGGACACTTGAAATTGAGCCATCAGGCTTATTAAATCCAGATGCTCATGCAAACCTGCCTGGTGTGAGTGCAGATTATGGCGGTTTTGCAAATAACTTTCATGATGGATTTATCTTGCCAGAATCAGAAATAAAGCGTGTCAGAGAACAATTGTCTGAATCATTTATGGTGGTATGGTATGGTCAGGCAGGACCACCTTCTATCACCCAGCTTCGAATCATTGACCAATCCAACAACGCCATCGTTTTTGATGCTGAGTGGGACATTACCGCAGCTGTGGGTCGAGAGTTATATAGCCACTATTTTGATGAGATTTTAACCAATCACAACTATTCTCTGCTGGTACGTTTTGATAAACCCATGCGTTACAGAGACAACAGTAATAACGTTCAAAACTTACCAGGTCAAACGGTTGCCATAAACCCAGTGATATCAGGAATTAAAGCAGATAATTCTGTGGTTGAATTGAATTTACAGAACCCACGGTGGATTGATAACAAAACAAGTTCCTGGGAATCCTATCATTTTTACAAAGATGATACATTCATAGTTGATTTTACCATTAACCCCAGCAATAACTCTCCCGTCACCGAAACAATGACATGGCGCATTGCAGTCTCTGACATGGTTGGTCAAGCTTTAGACTCAGATCCCAGCACCGTTGTAAACTGGGCCAGTGGCCAATGGCAAAACTATGAAGACGTCAATGGAACGTCCTCTATAAGTGGTGGCAGCGACAACAACATAGAAATCGATATCAACAGTGAAACAACTGGAAACCAGCGTATGCAACAACCCCAAACTGCACTTTATTTTGACCCAAACCGCAATGGAGAAGGGTTTAATCTAGAAACTCTGGGTAATGACCTGCGGTTATTGCAATGGTATACGTTTGATGAGCAGGGCAATGACCAATGGATGCTGGGAACCCATCCATTGATAGCCGAAAATGTCGTTTACGTACCTGAAATGTTGGTTGCTGATGGTGGTGTATTTGGACCTGATTTTAATCCAGACAACATATCGTTAAGTAACAATGGGTCAGTAGAAATGGTTTTTGAAGCCGCTCAACCCATACTGGGCCCAAATGAAGAAACCCTTTGGATACAAATGGGGCAAATGAAATACACGGCACCAGATGGACGGAAATTCAGAACCAATTTAGAGCCTATATCGCTACCTACTGGCATAAGATCACCAACCGATATAGACTTGATTGAGCCGTCTAACATTTTAAATGCCTCTGGTATCATCGGCTCTTGGTTTGACCCTACCCGTAATGGAGAAGGTTTTCATATTCAAGAAACCATCAACGGCAATGCCGTAATTTTATGGTATAGCTTTGACATTTCTGGCTCACAAAAATGGTTCATTGGTTCAGATGGAGTGGTCACTGAAACTGATGGCAATGTACAAATTTCTTTTGCACAGGTATTTGAGGTCGTGCAAGGCAGTCGGTTTGGTACCGAGTTTGATGCCAGCGAAGTTGAATTAGCCCCATGGGGTAACATCGAAGTCAATTTACAATGTGCTACAGGTACATTTTATTTTGAGTCACCAGATCCCATTTACGGATCTGGCACCTATTCCGTGATTCCAATAACACGGCCGATTGTGAATGAGTTTGAATGTCAATAATAAAATTTAATCGGCCATATTCACTTCGGCTTTGCTCAATGTCCGGTGAGAACACTGGCTGAGCGAAGCCTCAACAAGTCAAAACTTGGGCTGATTCGATTTGACTCAATAATTCAGCACTTAAATGACTGATGTCAGTTTGCAATATTTCTTCCAAATGCACCACCGAAGTGGTACCAATCAATGCCGAACAAAATTGTTGATTACTAAGCACATAAGCCAAAGCCAACTGAATGGCTGTGGCCGAGGACTGATTATTTAAAAAATCAAATTGTTGGGCTTTTCGCATCAATGTCTTGTTGTTTTTTAAAGCCCTTAACCAATACCAAATAGACTTCATCCCTTTAATTTTTTTGAACCTGCGATCGTACAAGCCTCCTGCGATGGCGCCGGCCACCATTACATTTACACCATTGTTATCTAGCAGATCGAGGGTTTTTAACCTATGTGGCGTTAAGATATTGTAATCCACCATCAAGGTTTGAAACTGTGAGCTTTTTACAGCCAAATCAATGATATCATCGTCAAAGGAATTGACTCCTAGCAAACCAACCTTACCGCTTTGCTTTAATTCGTCAAGCACTTGATAAACTTCATCATTGAAATCTTGTGGGTTTGGCCCATGCAGAAAAAAAATAGGTAGGTGCTCTGTTTGTAATTGTCGCAATGATTGTTCACAGCATCGCTTGATCCAAGGTGCCGAAAAGTCTTTATACAAACGGCCAAAATGACCCAATCTTGTACCTACTTTACTGCTGATGATCAGTTGATTGCTGCAAACTTTACCCCTCAAAGCTTTGCCAAGACGGATTTCCGCATAACCACCTGAATAACTGTGTCCAGTATCAAAGTAATTGATGCCACCATCAATGGCGCAATGAACAACATCAATGGCTTTTTGCTCTGAAAAATGCTTTTTGCCCCAATAACTGGCACAGCCCAAACCAATCTCAGATAACTTAAGAGTGCTGTTATACAGCTTTCGGTATTTCATCAGCCTACAATAAAAATTCTGATAACTATTTTTTTTAACACCTTCACATCCATTCTTTAGGCTGTAAATATTCATTAAGCCTAGCTTCTTGTGTACCCGTTTCTGGCTGATAATTATACCGATATGAAACTTCAGGTGGTAAAGACATCAATATAGACTCAGTACGACCACCGGACTGCAACCCGAATAAAGTGCCTCGATCATAAACCAAATTAAATTCCACATAACGACCTCGGCGATACTTTTGAAACTGTTTATGTTTATCATCAAAAACACTGTTCTTATGTTTATTTACAATCGGTAAATAAGCCTGACAATACGCTTTGCCAATCGCTTGAAGAAAAGCAAAGCAAGTTTTAAAGCCCCATTCATTCAAATCATCGAAGAACAAACCACCCACACCACGAGTTTCTCTTCGATGTTTAAGGTAAAAATATTCATCACACCACTTTTTATACTTGGCATAAACGCCTTTACCAAAAGGTTTACAAGCATCATAGGCAACTTGATGCCAATGCTTAATGTCATCATCAAATGGATAAAAAGGTGTCAAGTCAAAACCACCACCAAACCACCAATGTCCTTTATTATCATTATCCCCTTCAACTTTAGGCAAAGTTCTGAACACCCTTACATTGGCATGTGATGTTGGGATAAAAGGGTTATCGGGATGAACCACCAGTGAAACACCAGAAGCTTCAAAGCCATGACCTGTCATTTCAGGCCTTTTAGCAGTTGCTGCTATCGGTAATTCCTCACCTACTACATGCGAAAAATTCACACCAGCTTGTTCAAAAACGTCACCAGTTAATACTCGCGTCCTCCCACCACCACCGCTTTTATGTTGCCAAGCGTCTTCATTGAATTTTTTACTGGGTTCAACCGTTTCTAATTGCCCACAAATATCATCTTGCAAAGACTTGAGAAATATCACCACTTGATCAAATTGTTGTTGATTCATTTCGTTTTGGTTAGATTGAGATGAAAACATTATAACCTCCCACTCAATGCTTTCAGTACAATTCAAGCCACCTTATTTAATCTAAAAACTAAATAATCGCACTTAAAACAACAAATTTGGGTTTACATGTATTTATTCATTTTTATTTAACCTGAGGTATTTATTTTCATCTCAGACTATTTTTTTTCTAACACAAGCCTTATTATAATGGGCTATTCATTAACACTTAACACTTCATGAAATTCTTAGTCAGCAATGATGATGGCGTGAACGCCAAAGGCATTAAAATATTGGCGCAAATGCTTAAAGAGTTAGGTCATGTTGTTGTATTCGCACCCAACCGAGATCGTTCTGGTGCAAGTAACTCTTTGACTTTGGATCGCCCTATTCGAGTTGAAAAAGTAGAAAACGATGTTTTCAGTGTTTATGGCACACCAACAGATTGCGTACATCTAGCCCTTACAGGCGTGTTAGACCAAGAACCTGACATGGTTGTTTCTGGGATAAACAATGCCGCTAATCTAGGCGATGATGTATTGTATTCTGGCACTGTTGCGGCGGCCATTGAAGGTCGTTATTTGGGTTTACATGTATTTATTCATTTT
>CALLLZ010000054.1 GCA_938008005.1 uncultured Marinicella sp.
TTTGCGGTGTAGTTGAAAAAAAGGGAACATTACCAGTATTAAGTAATGTATTACTTAAATTAGATGGTGATACTTTACTATTAACAACCAGTGACTTAGATGTCGAAATGCGTTCTGAATGTATTGTTGATGCTCAATCACCTGGTGAAGTTACTGTACCTGCCCATAAGTTTTTAGATATTTGTAAAGCCTTACCGGATGGTTCAATTATTACTTTTTCATTTGATTCTGGAAAATGTTTAATTACTTCCGGTGATTCTCGTTTCAGCTTAAGTACATTATCTGCACAAGAATTCCCTTTGATTGATGATATAGAATCATATCAACCTGTAAATATTGGAAGTACAGACTTACAACGAATGCTCAAACAAACCGTCTTTTGTATGGCTGTTCAAGATGTACGTTATTTTCTCAACGGTTTATTATTCGAAGTATTGAATAATAAACTGCGTTGTGTCTCTGCTGATGGTCACCGTTTGGCTTTGGCTGAATGCGATTATGTCAATGACAGTGGTTTAAATAAGCAAGTCTTAATTCCTCGTAAAGGTGTTTTAGAGCTTCAAAAAATGATTCGCGACTTGGATCAGCAAATCACCATTAATATGGGTGTTAATCATATTAAGATTGAAATCGAAAGTATCAGTATGACATCTAAACTCATCGATGGGAAATTTCCAGATTATGAATCAGTTATACCATTAAACATGGAAAATAATTTTATTGCTGATCGTGAAGAATTACGCAATGCTTTACAAAGGGTAGCTATTTTATCCAATGAACAATACAAAGGTGTAAAATTTAAAATCACACAAAACAAATTAGAAATTATTGGGCATAATCCTGATCAAGAACAAGCAGAAGATATCATAACAGTACAAACGGATATTCAGGACATCGAAACTGCATTCAATGTAAACTATATTTTAGACGCAACCCAAGCGATCAATGAAAACGAAATTCAATTTAGTTTTAAAGAAGCTTTATCCAGTTGTTTGATTAAGCACCCAGAACGCCTAGATTGTCGTTTGGTGGTTATGCCATTACGCATATAGGTGCAATTAACACATCTTAATATTCAAGGCTTTCGTTGTTATGAAAGCCTTGATCTTTCCTTTGATCAACGAATTAATATCTTTGCTGGTGCAAATGGTGCTGGAAAAACCTCTATTTTAGAGGCCATTTATTTTCTTTCTACAGGCAAATCCTTCCGATCTAAGCGCACTAAAAATTTAATTAATCATGATTTAAACCAGTTAACTGTTTTTTCAAAGTTCACAGATTCAAAAAAACAACAAAATAGAGTTGGTGTAACTTTAAGTAAATCATTACAAAAGATAATAAAGCTGAATTCTGACAGGGTTAAAATTCAATCTGATATTGCTCATATGTTGCCAGTTGTCTCTATTGATCCTGATTCATATTTATTTTTAGACAAACCACCTCAATATAGACGTTCATTTTTGGATTGGTTGGTGTTTCACGTGAAACCAGAATATTTAAAAGTTTGGTCCAATGTTTCACGTTGTCAAAAGCAATTGAATTTTTTATATAAAGAAAAAAGTCAAAATCAACTTAATCATTGGGAAGCGTTGTATATTGAAAATGCAGATCTGTTAACGCTGATGAGAAAAGAGGTTTTCAGTCAGTTACAAAATTTAATTAAACTTAAAATTAAGGTTATAATCCCCGAATTAGCAACACTTGAAACATCTTTTTATCAAGGTTGGTCCAAAGAAAACAGTTTAACTGAACAGTTAAAAAAAGACCGCAATAAAAACTTAACTTATGGAAACCTGAATCAAGGTGTCCATAAGATGGATTTAAAAAACAACATAAGCCATAAGCCCGCACATGAAAATCTTTCTCGTGGCCAAAAAAAATTAATTTCAATTATCTACTACTTGAGTTATATAGAATTACTTTCGAGCCAATTAAAAACTGATCCAATATTATGCTTAGATGATATGGATGCAGAGTTAGACTCAGATAAAACGAAAGTCTTATGTGAATTTATTCAAAAAAGTAATAACCAAGCTTTTATCAGTACTGTTGATCCAGACAAACTTATGGGTATTCTAGATAATACTTGTTTGTTTCACGTGGAACACAATAAAGTCAAAAGAGTAACCTAAGCTTAATAACTCATACCTGTTAAATATCTGCGCGTATTCAACGTTTTTTTAAGCGGAAAAACTGTTATAATGTTTTGTTTAATTTTGGAATGAAAAGCTCTCATGAGTGAAAATTACGATTCGTCGAATATCAAGGTTTTAAAAGGCTTGGATGCAGTTAGAAAAAGGCCTGGTATGTATATTGGTGATACAGATGATGGTACCGGTTTGCACCACATGGTGTTTGAAGTTGTTGATAACTCGATCGACGAGGCCTTGGCAGGTCATTGTGACACCATAAGCGTAGCTATTAATGTTGATGGTAGTATCACGGTTTATGATAATGGTCGTGGTATTCCCACTGATCAGCACGAAGAAGGTAAATCAGCTGCCGAAGTTATCATGACGGTGTTGCATGCTGGTGGTAAATTCGATGACAACTCTTATAAAGTATCTGGTGGACTACATGGAGTGGGTGTCTCTGTGGTTAATGCACTGAGTATAGAATTAGATTTGGAAATAAATCGCAACGGTAATGTTTACCAACAAAGCTATAAAATGGGAGTGCCCCAAGAAGATTTAAAAGTTGTTGGTAAAACGGACAAAACGGGTACCAAAGTACGTTTTCTTCCTTCTCAAGAAATTTTTTCAGATGTAGAGTATCACTTTGATATTTTAGCTAAACGTTTAAGAGAGCTGTCTTTTTTAAATTCAGGTGTTCGAATTGACTTAAAAGATGAACGCAGTGGAGAAGAAAAAAAGTTTGAATATGAAGGTGGAATCGCTTCTTTTGTAAACTTTCTGGCTGAGCGTAAAACACCTTTACATGAATCAGTGGTGCACTTTAAAAATGAAAGTGATGATGGCACAGCTGTTGAAGTGGCTATGCAATGGACTGACTCTTATAGGGAATCAGTTTTTTGTTTTACAAACAACATTCCTCAAAAAGATGGTGGAACACATCTGGCTGGTTTCAGAGGGGCATTAACCAGAACCATCAATAATTTTATCAATCAAAGCGCTAAGAAAAAATCTGCTATGACTGGTGATGATTGTAGAGAGGGCTTGATTGCAGTGGTGTCTGTGAAGTCACCTGATCCTAAGTTTTCTTCACAAACAAAAGATAAACTGGTTTCATCCGAAATAAAAGGAATCGTTGAAAGTACAGTGGGAGAGCATTTATCAGATTTTTTACTGGAAAACCCCCAAGAAGCTAAGATTCTAACTGAAAAGGTTATGGATGCTTCTCGAGCTCGTGAAGCAGCAAGAAAAGCCCGTGAAATGACACGTCGTAAAGATGCTTTAGATATTGCTGGATTGCCAGGTAAATTAGCTGATTGTCAGGAAAAAGATCCGGTTTTATCTGAAATATTCTTGGTGGAGGGCGATTCTGCGGGAGGATCTGCAAAACAAGGTAGAAACAGAAAAAACCAAGCCATACTGCCACTTAAAGGTAAAATTTTGAATGTAGAAAAAGCCCGCTTTGATAAAATGTTGCAATCGGCAGAAGTAGGGACTTTAATAACAGCTTTGGGTTGTGGCATTGGTCAACATGACTTTGACCCAGATAAACTGAGATATCACAAAGTCATTATTATGACTGATGCGGATGTTGATGGGTCGCATATCAGAACATTGTTGTTAACATTTTTATACCGTCAGATGCCAGAATTGATAGAACGTGGACATATCTATATAGGACAGCCTCCTTTGTATAAAGTCAAAAAAGGTAAACAGGAAACTTATTTAAAAGATGATGATGAGATGAATGAATATCTTTTGAACAGAGCTCTAGATGATGTGGAATTAAAATATCAAGATGATTTACCACCGATGACAGGTGATGTTTTGTATCGTTTGATTAAACAACAAGTTCATGTGAAAAGTGTGATTGAAAAATTAAGTTTAATTTATGATCGAAAAGTAATTGACCAGTTGTTGTCATTACAGAAAATAAACCCTGAAGAAAAGAAGGTCAGTTCTGAATGGATTAATCAAGCAGAAGAGATAATGAATGTTGATAATCGATTGGGTGTGAGCTGGAAGGTTTATTATCAAAGTGAAATAGAGTCTTTGGTGTTTGAGAAGGATGGTAATGGCCTGGTTGAAAAAACCACCTTAAGTCATTTATTTTTTAAATCAAAAGACTATCAGCAAATGATGGAAATAGCAGAACAGAATCAAGATTTATTGCAAGGTAATTCGGTATTGAATAAAGGTGAAAAAACCATTGAGATCAATAGCATAAGCGACATATTAGAATATCTTTTAAGTGTAGCTAAGAAAGGATTGACCATAAGTCGATTTAAAGGTTTGGGTGAGATGAACCCTGATCAATTATGGGAAACCACAATGAATCCTGAATCACGTCGTTTATTACAAGTTACCATTGAAGATGCAGTATCTTCAGACACAGTGTTCTCAACTTTAATGGGAGATGTGGTTGAACCTAGACGGCAGTTTATTGAAGAAAATGCGTTGAACGCCAGCAATTTGGATGTATAAAACAGAGCAAGTAACTATGACTGATCAAGCAACTCAAAGAATAGAGCATATGCTGGATGAAAATCCGGTATTTTTATTTATGAAAGGTAACCCACAAACACCCATGTGCGGTTTTTCTAGTAACACTGTAAAGATTTTAAAAGACCTGATAGGGGATGAGTTTGGTTCTTTTAATGTTTTAGAAGACCCGGAGATTAGAGAAGGTATAAAAGCCTATGGTCAATGGCCTACAATTCCTCAGTTGTATATAAAGAAAGAACTTATTGGTGGTAACGATATTATTTCAGAAATGTTTAATACAGGTGAGTTACATGAGTTATTAAATTTAAGCCAACCTGACAGGACACCACCAATTATCAGCATTACCGAAGATGCGTTGAATCATATTAAGGAGGGGTTGAAAGAGATGGGTGATCATCAACTGTTTCTTTCTGTAGACGATGAGTTCAACACACGTTTTAGTTTAGAGATGCCAAAAGGGTATGAGATTATAGCGGATGTAGGGGATTTAAAAGTTTACATGGATATAGGCACAGCAAAACGTTCAAATGGTGTTGAAATCAGTTGGGTTGATGAGTTACAAGGTTCGGGTTTACAAATAAAAAACCCCAATGAACCACCGGCTGTACAAGATTTGTCAGTTTCAGAACTACAAGATTGGTTTGCAACAGATGTTCAAAATCCACATGTTTATGATGTAAGATCGGCAGATAAAATAGCTGAGGGTACTGTAGATAATGCAATACGTTTAGATAAAACAGCGATTGAATCGATCGAAAGTATGGATAAGGATACTGCTTTGGTTTTTGTTTGTCAGGTTGGACAATCTTCAAAGTCAGCGGCGGAATTTTTTCGAAAAAAAGGTTATACAAAAGTGTTTAACCTAACGGGTGGATATAACGCTTGGAATGAATAACGAACCGATTAAACAATCGAAATTAAAACGCCTGATTCAAGGCGTTTTTTTATTGTTGGTGATGATTTGTACTTGGTGGTTTCAACAGATTGGCCCGACAAGCAATGAATTAAAAGAGGCCATAACACAACAACGAAGTGATGTAATAGTTGAGTTTGAAGCAACAGTCAGTCGCTTGTTAAGGGATGATAACAGTGGCTCCAGACATCAAAAGTTCATCGTTGATTTCGGTTCGTATACTTTATTGATAGCGCATAACATTGACTTAGCGCCAAGGGTACCAATTAGCAAAGGAGACAAAGTTTTTATTCGCGGGGAATATGAGTGGAACGATAAGGGTGGCGTGGTTCATTGGACTCACCATGATCCACAAAACAGAAGAGTTGGAGGCTGGATTGAACTGAATGGAAAAAAGTTTAAATAAGCTTTAAAAATACTTGCCTAATTGATTGATATATTTTATTATTGCGCACCTCGAAACACTCTTGTTTCAACCCATTTATTTTATTGATTCAAATGGGCCGTTAGCTCAGCTGGTAGAGCAGTGGACTTTTAATCCATTGGTCATAGGTTCAAATCCTATACGGCCCACCATCTATTTTTTTATATCAAAAAAATTAACCTTTTCAACAATAAAAGACAAAAAAATAAGGTCTGTATTCTTTTACATTAAAACGGTTAAAGTTTAACCATTTTAATTCATAGATAATTTTTTTTTGATTAGGTGAAAAAAACAACAATATCAATAACTTAAATAAACACTAATGAAAAAGATACACTTTCAATTTAAACCAGTAGCATCAGAGGACAAAAGGGATCTATTTTAGAAAAGCTCGAGCGCAAAAAAAACGCCTTTATCTACAAAGATAAAAGCGTTGTATTCATCCGAAAATGAAAAGGTAATATTTATTGCTTTATACCTTCCACTGAAACAGTTAGTAACAAAGTTTCAGAAGCTGGCCCTAAACTCTTTTTGATTTTATAATCAGCCAATGTGATTGTTGATGTGGCTTCATAACCGCGACGATTTCCACCCCAAGGATCTTTACCACCTCCGATGAATTCGACTTTAAATGTTTCTTCTTTGGTAACGCCGTTTAAGGTCAAGTCACCGATCATTGTGCCATGTCCATTTTCTGAAGGGGTGAAAGACTTACTTTTGAAAGTTGCTGTAGGGTGAGCTGCTACATTCAAAAAGTCTTCGTTGCGTAAATGTTTATCACGAGCTGTGTGATTGGAGTTTACGCTGGTTGTATCAACTGTCATTTCAATATTGGCTTTTTCAGGGTTGTTTTCATCAAACTCAAACTCACCAGAGAATGTATCAAAACGACCGTAGAGCCAACTGTAACCCAAATGTTTGATTTTAAATTGAACAAAGGCGTGAGCACCTTTTGTATCAATTGTGTATTTGTCAGCAGAACTGATTGAAGCAGATGTTAACATTAAACCTATGAGTAAGTATTTCATTGTAGTCTTCCTATATCATGCGTTTTAAAGTATCGTCTTTATCAATAAAATGGTGTTTTAAAGCCCCTAAAATATGGAGTGTTACCAATATCATCAATAAATAAGATGTGAATTCGTGAATTAAGCCCATGGTATCAATTTGGGCAGCTGAAAAGTGTGAAATAGCTGGCAGCTTGAGGGTTTCGAATAGAGTCAGAGTTTCACCTTGTCCGGTTGCTATTAAATAACCTGTGGTGACCATTATTACCACCAATAAGTAAAACAAGCGTTTAACCCATAGAGATGCAAAACGCTCGATAGGCTTATGGAGTTGAGTAAAGTGATTGCGTTTTGATTTTAATAGACGAATCAAAATGAAAAACCAAAAAATCATCAATACAACGCCACCAACAATGTGTAGTTCTGGAAGTTTTTGATACCAAGTGCTGTAATAATCTAACTGAACCATATACCAACCAGAAACAAATAAAGTAATGACCAATAGAGCACTAATCCAATGTAAAAGGCGAGTAGCAACAGAGTATTTTAAAGACATAAGATCACCAGTCAAACTCAGTAACTACCGGTGTGTGGTCAGATGGGCGTTCCCATTGTCTTGGCTTATCATCAATATAGGCAGCTGTAACAGCTTCAGACATCTCATCACTACATAACACCAAGTCAATTCGTAAACCTAAGCCACGAGCAAAACCATTCATGCGGTAATCCCACCAACTGAACAGTCCACCATCATCGTGTAAAAGTCTAAAACTGTCTTGTAGGCCTAGGTCTAAGATTCGATTTAAGGCTTGGCGTTCTTCAGTTGTACATAAGATTTTTTCATGCCATTTATCTGGGTCATGAACATCCCGATCATCTGGAGCAATGTTAAAATCTCCTAGAACCACAACATCATCATATTCAGTCATTTGTTGTTCAATAAAACGGGTGACTTTATCTAACCAATTGAGCTTATAGGTAAATTTTTCGGTGCCTGGAGCAGAACCATTAACTACATACAGATCGATGATACGGACATCGTCAACAGTGGCGGCCAAAATGCGTCGTTGAGGATCATCTAAACCAGGAATATCAGTGATAACGTCTTGAGGTGTATTTTTAGCAATTATAGCGACACCATTATAGGTTTTTTGGCCAGAAAAAACGACCTGATAACCAGCTGCTTCAATAGCGGCTTGAGGAAATACATCATCAGTCATTTTGGTTTCTTGCAAAGCCAGCACATTAGGTTGAGCCGATTCTAACCACTGTAAAACATGCTCTAAGCGAACTTTAAGAGAGTTAACATTCCAAGAGGCTATTTTCATGTTTAACTTAAAAATAAAAAAATAAATTTTAACAAACAAATGGATAAAACGCCTGTGAAAGGTTAATAAAACATAACATTCAAACAAACCAATAACATAAAATAACCCCAAGTAGATTTTTAAACGTATATCATGTTACGGATTATCGGAATTGATCCTGGTTCACGCTTTACAGGCGTCGGGATCATTGACAACCACAAGCAAAAAATTCAGCATGTTCATCATGAGACGATCAAGTGTGGTGACGGTGATTTTCCAGAACGATTGAAAACGATATTTGTAGCAGTTAATGAGTTGGTAAAACAATATCAACCCAATGAAATGGCGATAGAAACCGTGTTTATGTCAAAAAATGCCAATGCGGCTATCAAATTAGGTCAAGCTCGTGGTGCAGCAATTTGTGCCACCGTGGTGAATGACATTGTGGTGCATGAATATGCGCCTAAAGCGATTAAACAAGCTGTAGTAGGCAAGGGTGGTGCAGACAAGGCTCAAGTACAATACATGGTTAAGTTATTATTGAGTATGACAAAAACAGTACAGAGTGATGCTGCAGATGGTTTGGCGGTGGCTATTTGTCATGCCAATAACCGTTGGGCACAACAGCGTTTGGTAAACAATAACACCAGTAACTGGAGAAACTTTAAATGACAGGTGGACGCAATGATAGGTAGGTTAAAGGGACAGCTGGTACACGTTGAACAACCGTCACATTTGATTGTGGATGTGAGTGGTGTAGGTTATGAAGTAGAAGTACCAACCAGTGTTTTTTTTGAACTGCCAGAGTTGAATCATCAAGTCACCATGGTAATACACCATTTAGTGCGGGAAGATGCATCGATTCTATATGGCTTCAGGAGCTTTCCTCAACGAGAGTTGTTTCGAACCTTACTTAAGGTTAATGGGATAGGTGCTAAATCAGCATTAGCGATTTTATCGACCATGAGCTCAGCTGAGTTTGCTCAAGTGATACAAGAACAGAACGTTCCAGCTATAGTCAAAGTACCAGGTATTGGTAAAAAAACCGCACAACGTCTGATCATTGAGATGAAAGACAAGGTTGATGTGACCAGTATGGACAATGGTGATCCAAACCAGCCAAAAGCCAGTCGTTTTGCCAATGTTTTAAGCGTACAGGCAGAGGCAGAAAGTGCGCTGCAAGCTTTGGGCTTTAAACCAACAGAAGCGATTCAAATGGTTAAGAAAGTTGCAAAAGATGATATGGCAGTAGAAGATATCATTCGCATTTGTTTGCAGTTAAAGGGAGCGGGATAATGGGCTTTGGTGACTTCAATGACTTTGAAGATGATCGATTGATGGGTGGAATGCCTGAAAGTTCACAGGAAAAAATAATAGAAGCCAGCATTCGGCCGCAAATTTTAAAGGACTACTTAGGCCAACAAGAAGTCAAAGATCAGATGGAACTGTTTATTCAAGCAGCAAAAAACCGCAGCGAATCTCTAGATCATGTATTAATTTTTGGGCCGCCGGGGTTAGGAAAAACCACCATGGCCCATGTGATTGCTAATGAAATGGGGGTAGAAATGCGCCAAACATCTGGTCCAGTATTAGAAAAAGCAGGTGATTTAGCGGCTTTATTAACCAACCTGCAACCGCATGATGTGTTGTTTATCGACGAAATTCACCGTTTATCACCGGTAGTCGAAGAAGTTTTATACCCAGCGATGGAAGACTTCCAAATTGATATTATGATTGGCGAAGGGCCAGCTGCACGATCTATTAAGTTGGATTTACCGCCTTTTACTTTGGTGGGAGCCACAACCCGAGCAGGTTTGTTGACCTCTCCTCTGCGTGATCGATTTGGTATTGTGCAGCGGCTTAAGTTTTACAACACCGAAGACTTAACCCAAATTGTTCAACGATCAGCCAAAATACTCAATATTCCAACCGATCAAGCAGGTTGTATTGAAGTGGCTAAACGATCACGTGGTACACCACGAATTGCCAATCGATTGTTAAGGAGAGTGAGGGATTTTGCAGAAGTCAAAGGGAATGGGGTAATCACCGAGGTTATTGCATCAGCAGCTATGAACATGTTGCAGGTCGATCACAAAGGTTTGGATGAAATGGACAGAAAACTATTGGAAATCATCATCCAACAGTTTGAAGGTGGGCCGGTAGGTATTAACTCACTGGCGGCTGCACTATCAGAGGAGCGAGGCACCGTAGAAGATGTGATAGAACCTTATTTAATTCAACAAGGTCTGATTGCACGAACTGCAAGAGGTCGTATAGCCACGGCTAAGACTTGGCAAACCATGGGAATCAGGCCTCCAAAAAATAAATTTAACCAGGATATTTTTGAATGAGATTACAGCAATTATGAGTAAATACACCCATCAATTTCGTGTTTATTATGAAGATACCGATGCAGGTGGCGT
Organism: uncultured Marinicella sp.; assembly: GCA_938008005.1. Lineage (GTDB taxonomy): Bacteria > Pseudomonadota > Gammaproteobacteria > Xanthomonadales > Marinicellaceae > Marinicella. The sequence goes on from CALLLZ010000054.1 coordinate 10,712, forward strand.
GGTATATCATGCCAATTATTTGAACTTTTTTGAGCGAACGCGGACTGAATGGTTACGTTCTAAAGGTTTACAACAAAGCGGAATGCGCGAACAGGCCAATGTAATCTTGGCGATTCGTAATATGAACATTGATTTTGTGTTTCCGGCGCGACTGGATGATTTACTGACGGTTAGTACTGAAGTAATCAGTCACAGTAAAATTACTATGCAAGTGTCACAAGAGATGCACGTAGATGATTTAATGATAGCCAAAGCACAAGTACAAATAGTCAGTCTGAACGCTGAAAAGTTCAAACCGATGCGTTTTCCAACCCAATATTTAGAGGAGTTATTGTTTTGAACGACAGTGGACAATTTTATTACGAAATCATCATGAGTGCTTCATTTCCGGTGAAAGCGGTGATGGTTATTTTGATTTTGGCTTCAGTGTGGTCTTGGTTAATTATCTTTTCTAAAGGAAGGGTGTTGGCCAGTGCACAAAGCAAGGCCAAGAAGTTTGAAGAGCATTTTTGGTCAGGAGTTGATCTGAGTAAACTTTATAAATCCTTGTCTGGGAAAAAGAACAGCGGTCTGGAGAAAATATTTGAGGCAGGGTTTAAAGAGTTCCAACGCAAGAAAACGGTGAGTAATACATCTGTATTATCGGTAGAAGGCTCTGATCGAGCCATGAGAGTTGCTTTGAATCGTGAGATTGAAAACATGGAAAGTAACTTGCCAACTTTGGCAACAATCGGATCAACCAGCCCTTATATAGGTTTGTTTGGAACAGTGGTGGGTATCATGTTGGCGTTCCATGCGTTGTCAGATGTAACTCAAGCAACCATTGCTTTGGTGGCACCGGGTATTTCAGAGGCATTGATTGCAACAGCCATGGGGTTATTTGCCGCAATTCCGGCAGTGATTTTCTATAATAAATTCAGTGATAAAGTAGAAAGAATTTATGCCCAATATGATGCTTTTAAGGAAGAGTTTTCAACCATATTACATCGTCAAATAGGTTGATCTGATGAGACGACCTCGTAAAGTCAAAGCAGAAATCAATGTCGTTCCTTATATCGATGTGACATTGGTGTTATTGATTATTTTTATGATCACTACACCGTTAATGAATTTGGGTGTTGATGTTAACCTGCCAGAATCTAACGCCAATACCATTACCATAGAAACGGAACCAGCAGTCATCAATGTCACGGCCAATGGGGATTTATATTTAAGTATTGGTGGTGAATATGAATTGATAGACAGTGAGTCCTTGACTAAAAAATTGGCTGCATTTGTTCAAGTTAATGATGAAATACCGATCATGATAGGTGCTGATAAATCGGTCAGTTATGGACAAGTCTATCAAGCCATGGCGATTGCACAACAAGCAGGTGCAAAGAAAGTGGGGTTAATCAGTGACCCGATGAAACCGGAATAGTGATTTAATATGTCGGTGTTGAGTTTTGAACCAGAACAAAGACAAGGGCTGATTTATTCAGTTGGATTACACTTGGCTATTGTGTTTTTATTGGTTTTTTCTACCCAACAAGGGCCCAGCATCACGCCACCAAAAGGTATTGCTATTCAGGCTGAAATTATGGATTTAGATCAATTTCTAAATAATCAAAACAAACCAGTTCAAGCCCCAGCAAAACCTAAAAAAGATATCCCAAAACCAGAACCCAAAATTGAGCCAAAGGTTGAACCAAAGACAGAACCTAAAGTTGAACCAAAGATCGAACCTAAACCAGTAGAAAAACCAGTTATAAAACCTAAGGTTGACCCAATTAAACGTCAGGAAAAAACCGAAAGACAAAAGAAACTGGAAGAGATCCGGCGAAAAAGAAAGGAAGCGGAGGAACAGGCGAACCAAAAACCTGTGGTTGAGTCCAGCACAGATACAACGGAACCAAACACAGAAACAACACCTCCTATAGGGGTGGCAAATGGGGCAGAAGACCAAAAACGCACTTTGTTAACTTTGTATTCTGCTGCTATTCAATCAGCAGTAAACAACGAGTGGTCAAGGCCCTCAGGAACTCCAGCAGGTTTAAAGTGCCAAATCAAGGTTAACCAAATTCCGGGAGGTGGGGTGATTGATGTATCCATTGGAACACCATGTAATGCCAGTGCTGTGGTACGAAACTCGATTATTAACGCGGTAAAAAAAGCCGACCCTTTGCCTTATACTGGCTTCGAACAAGTGTTTGATCGACGCCTCAATTTTATTTTCCAATATCAAGGAGATTGATACATGAAACGCATAGTTTTTTTGTTCACAATGTTATTCAGCCTGAATACCCATGCCCAACTTAACATAACCATTGATGGTGGTAATGCTTCGGCGTTGCCTATTGCTGTGGCTGATTTTGTTAACCCAACAGATCCATTGGCCACTGATATGGCAGAAGTGATTCGCAATGATTTGGCTCGCTCAGGTCAATTCAAACCACTGAATAAAGACTTGATGGTTGACCAACCGAGTTCTGATGCAGATATTAATTTCGGTACTTGGCGTTTATTAGGCGCAGATTTTATATCCTATGGAGACATCACTTATTTAGATGCAGATCGCATGGAGGTGCGGTTTAGACTTTCCTCTGTGGCGGAACAAAAACAGCTTTTGGCTTTGACTTTACCACTGAATAAAGCCCAAGCGAGGGCTGGTGCACACTATATCGCTGATCGAATTTATGAAGAGATTCTTGGTATTCCAGGTGTGTTCTCAACCAAGTTGGCCTATGTGACAGCAACCAAGACAGGCCAGGACTTTAAATATCAATTGATCGTTGCTGACTCTGATGGTTATGGCCCTCAGTCGTTGGTGACTTCAAAAGAACCTTTGTTATCACCCTCATGGTCTCCTGATGGTAAAAAACTGGCATATGTGTCATTTGAGCAAGGTAATTCCGCCATTTATGTTCAAGATTTGAGTACTGGTGCCAGAACTTTGATTTCAAACTTTAAAGGTATCAATGGTGCTCCTAAGTTTTCACCCAATGGCCAACGTCTGGCACTGACGTTATCAAAATCAGGCAACCCAGAAATATACACCATCAATATATTTGATAAGCAGCTGACTCAAATCACCAACCACTGGGGTATTGATACCGAACCAGAATGGGCTCCAGATGGACAGTCCATATTTTTTACTTCTGACCGTGGCGGTAAACCACAAATTTATCAAACAGGATTAATTAATAAACAAGCCAAACGAGTGACATTTCAAGGTGATTACAATGCACGCCCCAGCTTATCTGCTGATGGTAAATATATTGCGATGGTGCATGGAAACAATAACCGTTACCAAATAGCCTTGCTACACCGCCCATCCAACACCGTACAGTTGATCAGTAACGGTTCTTTAGATGAAACCCCAAGTTTTGCTCCTAATGGTGCGATGGTTTTATACGCCACCAAAACCCCAGCAGGTAAAGGCCTGTTAAAAGCGGTTTCTACCGACGGACAAACATCTAATGATTTGGTGCTTTCTGGGGGCCATGTTCGTGAACCCAGTTGGTCTCCATTATTAAAATGAGCAAAGATAAAGAAGAAATAATTTGTGAAGAGCATGGCGAGTCAACAATGGCATATGTGTGCACACATATTTATTCAGCAAAAGATGATGAAGTTGTTGGGTTTTATCAGTCTTATATTGATTTATTAAATGATGAAGTATATGAATACAATGCTTGGTGCAAAGATTGTGATGAAAGGTTATCGCAAGCCGGAAATGAATGGAATGACCTATTGGAAAAGCAAGCTGATATAAAAACCGTTTGTTTATCTTGTTTCGAAAACTTTAAAGATAAGCAGTTGTCTTTAAACCCTGCTGAAGCAGAAGTATGCTTTGTTCCAGAAAACAAGGACATTACAAAATTTTATGACAGGGCGGATGCGCATATTAATCTGGCAAATAAAAAAACCAAGAAAGAAAAACCAGAAGACATCAGTGAGTCTTTTTTATTTGCGGCCTCACGTTTTGCGGCCTTTGAGGCCACATTAACAGCAAAAGATATAGAAAAAAACAAAACAGATGTCATTGATTACTATGCATTAAGGTTCAGGGAAATGTTTGTTGATAACTTAACTGACTATATAGAAAATAAAAAAGAATATTTGAAAGAAAGCAAATAAGAACTTTAAGGTTGTTTAAGTACGGACTCAAGTTATGTTTATATTGAGCATATCAAAAATCGTTTATTCGTTTTTGAAATATGTTTTTGTAGTATTATCAGTATAAACAACAACGAAACAGATTACTTTAATGACATATCGATTTGGTGTATTTGAACTAGATAAACAAACCAGAACCCTAGTTAGTAATGGAGAAGTTGTTGAGTTGACACCTAAAATCTATGCGCTGTTGGTGTTGTTAGTTGAAGCCAAAGGCCAAGTGGTTACCAAAGAAGAAATTTATCAAAAAGTATGGTCAAACCGAGTAGTAAGTGACACCACCGTTTATAAAGTCGTAGAGAAAGTTAGGGTGTTACTGAATGATGATAAAGAACAACCTAAATACATCAAAACAATCCATGGAGAGGGCTATCAGTTTTGTTATCAAGAACCCTTAAGAAAAGACAAAAAAAGCATTTATCTAACTGTTTCAGCCGTATTGGCAATGTTATTGTTATTTACATTTTTTTGGGGTAAAAGCTTAAATCCAAAGAAGCCGTTAAGTTTCAATAAAATTAATTTAGGTTTTGTAATAAATAAAGCCAATAAAAACATATTTATTGAAGGGTTTCAAAAATTCAGTCAAGAGTTACTTTTCTCTCATTTCTCAAACTATAAGAGGCACCATAAGCTAACCAAAACCCCGACAAATGGTGTTTTGGATGTGAGTCATAAACTAAAAAAGCAAGGTTCTATTTTTTTATTAGATGTCAGCATTCAGCAGAAAGAAAAAGTAATCAGTCATAAGCAAATCAAGGCCAATAGTGAAGAAAAGCTTTTGTCCGAATATTTGGATTTTTGGCGTAATAATACTGTTGTTTCAGGTGAATTAATTGATAGTTTGTTAAAGTCTGAATTTAGTATATCAGAGGACCTGGTTTTTCACTTTATCAACGGTTTGGGCTATTTTGGACGGCAAAAAAATCAAAAAGCGAATGAAATATTTGCGTTTGTGAATGAACAAGATCCAGGATTTTTGTGGTCTCAAATTTATCATTCAAGAGCATCTAGAAGGGTGGTGGATTTATCATCGTCATTGGGCGTTTTAACCCAGATTAATAACAGTCAAATGAGTGACTATTTGTTTATGATTTTTCATCGAGTGGCGGCCTTTTCACATTTAACAGTGGGTAATTATAATGAAGCAAAGGTTTTGTTTTTGACCACGTTGGCTTTGGCTAAAGAGCAAAACAAGCTTGAAAGTATAATTTTAACCAATGTAGGCTTTTATAAATTGGCACTTTATCAGTTTGATTTTGTTCAGGCAAAAAAGTTTCTAAACCGAGCTCAAACTTTGGCAGAGGGCTTTGGCAATGAATTGATGATTACAAATATTAATAAGAATTTTTGTGAATATCATAAAGTGCGTTCTGAAATAAAAAAAGCAGTTGATTTCTGTGAACAAGCTCTAGATGGCTATATTAAGCAACAAAAAATTGTTTTTCAAATGACAGTCCACTTGAGGCTTTCAGAACTCTACGTAAGTATGAACAATCAAAAAATAGCACAAGAACATACCCAGCAAGCATTGAAAATTTCATCAGATATTAATAACCATAATGGAATGAACAGAGCCTTAAAACAAAAAATCAGAATGGCTTTGAATGAACGTCAGTATGAAAAGGGATTGGCCTATTATGAAGAGTTTGAAGCCAATGTTTTTAGAAAAGACCATGCATCTACTAACAAGTATTTGTATTTGACTAAGTTTTGGTTAGAGGAAAGTCAGGGAGATGTTGAGTCAGCAGCTTTATATTTGGAAAAATACAGCCGTTATTTTTCAGAAAAAAATATGACCACTTTTTATCCTTTTTTAAAAACCCAAATCAAGTTTTTGATAAAACACAAACACCAACCTGAGAAGGCAAAAAGACTCTTAGAAGAAGCATTGACATATAGGGATAAGAAAGAAGACCCAGAGTTGGTTCTATATAGCGCTCAGGTTCATAACAGTGCAGAAGAAAAAGCAACTATATTAAATGCTCGAAATAAGGCAGAAAAAATAGGTTTAGTACAAGTCAAAAATGCATTAGATGTGCTCTTAGAAAAAGTCGTTTTTTAAGCCAGAAAACAAATCCGGAAAGGTTAATAAAAAATACCGAAAAATTCAGCAAAAGTCAGGTAACTTCAGACTTCTTTTTTAAAATAAACCATATACTTTTATACGTGTTTTAACAAAAAAGCACAAGAAAACAATTTTGTTTTCAAACAGGAATAAATTACAGATTTACGGAGAAGAAGTATGAAAAACAAATCATTAACAACAGCGCTATTATGGTGTCTATTTGGCCAAAGTGAAGCACAAGTATGTGACGACAGAATAGATATCAATAACCCAGCCAGGTTTCCATTTAACACCATTGCTACAGTGCGTTTTGATAAAGACTGTATTGCCGATTATAAGGCCTGGGGAAGTGGTACTTTAGTTGGTCCACATATGTTACTAACGGCAGGTCATGTGGTTTACAACCGTTCAGCGGGTATGAAGAATCAAACATGTAACTATATTCAACCAGGTGCGTATCATGATGCTGCAACTGGAGATATTGTTTACCCTTACGGGGAACGTACGATATCGGATACGAAATATAAAAAAACCAATACCAAATGGGCAGATCAGACTTACACACCGGAAAGGGGTGTGGACTATGGAGCAATTCGGATTGTTTGTCCATTTGAAGACATCAATACGTATATGCCGATGGTTTTTGATTTAAGTCCATCATTTATTAACACTTCTGGTTACCCCATAGATGATTTGCCCCTTACCGGAAATATTGGAGATCAATGGCGTGGTGCAGGGCCAGTCACAACAGTATCAGTAGCTAACAGAACCATCACTTATGACCAACGGTCAACAGGAGGGGCGAGCGGTGCACCCGTTTGGGTTTATAATGCTGGTGCGGGAACCAGGAGGGTAACGGCAGTTAATACCGCACACAGTACAGCATGTAACGGCATAGGTACCCGTTTGGTTTGGCAAAATGAAACCTTAATAGGAGATTGGCTCGATTGGACGCCAAGTGTGGCAGAACAATCTGCAGAGGGTTGTGCACCACCTTCCTACGCTGATATAAGTGTGAGTGATTTAATGAATGACTTTAACAACAAGGTGTTCAAACGGTACAGTAAAAATGAACTTCGGTTAATTAAGGTACCCAAGTTAGCCGCTGAGGTGGCAACACACCGTGTATATCAATTCATCCAAAATCAAAAATTTGTTTGGGATGAATATGAAAATGATGAAAAACAACGTTACGTTAAGTTAATAGAGCCGGAACAAAAATGGTTGGATCTTACAGAAGCGCAAGCTTTGTTATCAGCATCTGAAAGCTGGGTAGATCAAGCGCCTTCAGGTTTATATGAAAAACGTGGGAAAATTGGTCAGACATGGAACGACAGTAATCAAGACTTACCATTTGACGGTGGTATTGATACTAAAAAACCGAGTGATGATAATTCGTTAGATTGGGATTTTGACCGACGAAAACAGTAGAAAAATAAAAAAGGTGTACGGAGTTACGTACACCTTTTTGCTGGTTTAATATTACCTTAAAACACCATAAATGCTTTAATCAAAAAAAAACCAAACAGGCTCCTTAAAGCAGAGAATTGAATGCCTTGAATCTTAACGTCAAACACCGTACTATTTAATAAATCAAATTGTCGACAGTTCACAGACAAAACAGAAAAGTTTTAATTTCTTTGAAGGTTTTGGTAAGAAGTTAAAAGTGGCTGATATTAAACCAAGAAGAGAGTAGTAGATTTGACAGATGAAAAAATAAATCGTGAGCAGTTGGATTGGGACAGTGAAGACTTTATTCAATTGGTTAACAAAACAGCCATTTGTTTAACAGACTATGTTACCAAGGCCAACAAAGGGCAGGTTTCTGTAGCAGATTTACGGCCTATGCAAGAAAATCAGCTGGATTTAAAAGCAGATGAGTTGATAACCACAGGGGCTTTAGCAGACTCAGGGTTGGGATCATTTTTAAACACATATTTGGCCCACAGCACACAACTTCACCACCCTAATTATATGGCCCATCAAACGGCCTCACCAGCCATTCCTTCATCATTAGCGGAGTTAATCCACGGCTCCATTAATAACCCAGGAGCAATCTATGAAATGGGGTCCACAGCGGCCAGTTTGGAGCATGTGGTATTAAATTGGATGTTGAAAAAACTGGCTTGGAAGCCAGAACCTTTGAAACAAAGTGATGGGGATCATGGGGCAGGTGCTTTGATGAATGGTGGTTCATTGGCTAATTTAGTGGCCTTATTGGCGGCTCGATCTCATATAGCTCCGGATGCATGGGAACAAGGTAACCCAAACGACCTTAAATTGTTGGCGCCAGCGAACACGCACTACTCAATTGAAAGGTCTTTATCGATCATGGGTTTGGGTAGTCTGGCACTGGTTCCAGTTGAAGTGGACGAACATGAGCGAATGATTCCATCGGCGCTTAACGAAACCATTGAAAAAACTCAAGCATCGGGTTTCAGAGTTATGGCAGTTGTCGCCAATGCTTGTGCCACGGGCAGTGGTTTATTTGATCCATTGGATGAAATAGCCCATGTGTGTGAACAACATCAGGTTTGGTTACATGTTGATGCTTGTCATGGCTCATCATTTCTGCTATCAAATAAATTAAAGCACCTCTTGAAAGGGGCCGAACGGGCCGACTCTTTTGTTTGGGATGCGCATAAAATGATGCGCGTTTCAGGCCTTTGCTCTGCTGTTTTGGTAAAAGACGCTGCCCACTTACAAAATGCTTTTAAACAACAAGCCAGCTACCTTTTTTATGGCAGCCCTTCAATGGGTAAGGACTACTTACATCGCACAGTAGAGTGTACCAAAACTGCATTGGGCACTAAACTATTCTTGACACTTGCTTGGAAAGGTGAAAAAGCAATAGCGGAATACATTGAAAACCGAGTCTTGATGACAAGAAAAGCCTATTCAATTATCAGTTCAAGAGACCACTTTTATTGTCCGTATGTTCCTGAAAGCAATATTTTGTGTTTTCGGTATAAGGATGATGATGAGTTACAGGTAGAAATTCGAGAAACATTGTTAAAAGCAGGAACGTATCATTTGACCTCAACAGCGCTGAACGGCAAACGTTACTTGCGGATAACTGTTATGACATCAGTAACAACAGAAGAAACGATAGAAAAACTGGTGACAGAAATTGAGCGTCAATGGTAAATCTAGACAGTCCTGCTATGAAATGGCTAAACCTTATAGTAATTTAAAAGAAGAGCATTTATGAGTCAAAATAACTTAACAAAAGTAAATACCCAATGGGTCAAAGATTACACGTTTGTAAGCACAAATGAGGACAACCAAAGCGTGGTGATGGATTCACCGGCTTCAACAGGTGGAGATAAAATTGGTCCTTCGCCCATGGAAATGATATTAATGGGTTTAAGTGCTTGTGCGGGTATCGATGTGAAATTGATCCTAACCAAAGCCAAACAAAACTTCAGTGACATTCAGGTTAAAGTTTCGGCTGACAGGCGGGAGGAAATACCCAGAATTTACACGGACATTAACCTACATTTTTTAGTCACCGGAGAAAACTTGTCAGAAAAACAAGTGGCCAGGGCGATAAAGCTTTCAGCTGAAAAATATTGCTCGGTTTCACATATGTTACAAGACACTGTGAATATCACTCATAGCTTTGAGCTGAATAACACGTAATAAAATTTTTATGAGACTAAAAGAAAATGAAAAAAATTAGGACCAACGTTGTTGCATTTTTGTATTCATTTAAGCCTATATTTCTGTGGTTTTTGGTTCCGGCGATATTCATGTATTTTTTTGTTTATTTTACGGAAGGAGATATTTTCTCAAATGAAAAGAAGGTTTTTTTCTTAATAACGGGTTTAATATCCATGTCTGTCGGTTACTTTTCATATATAAAGAGGACATTAAAACAATTAACAGAAAATGGTGATAAAGAAAAAAGACTATATCAAGCTCATATAAGTTTGATTGCCATTACTTTACTACTAATTACTGCAGCTACTTTTTACTCTATACTTCTTATTGAAATTGATGAAATTAAACATGGGTTAAAAGTTTTGAACCCAATAAATAGTTTGTATTTTTCTGTTTCTGTTTTTACAACTTTAGGTTTCGGTGATTTTGTTCCAGTAAATGAAGTTGGTAAAATCTATGTCAGTTTTTTGGCATTACTCGGGACAATACATTTTGTTTTGTTCATAAGTTTAATGCTTAACGTTAGCAATTATTTTTTTCAGGAAAAATATTCAAAAACACACTAATGACTCTGGTCATTAAGTTGTGGTTAAGATGAATTGGTACAAAAACATCCTTGTGAAAAACCAATAAGTACTGAGTTAACTTTGTTTAATCTTTACTGGATAACTGGTTTAGTGCATCAAAAGCTGACGGCGGTCAGCTAAACGCATACTGGTTTTTTTAGAGAATCCTAGTTTAATGCTTATTGGTTTCGTCTGTAAACTGCAGTTTAGCGAGTTCAGCATACAAAGCATTGTTCCTGATGAGTTGTTCGTGTTTTCCAATGGCGACGATTTTACCTTGATCCAGAACAATGATTTGATCAGCTTGGCGAATGGTGGCTAAGCGATGAGCAATGACCAGTGTTGTGCGGCCTTTCATGATGGTGTTAAGCGCTTCTTGAACCACTTTTTCGCTGCCTGCATCCAGTGCGCTGGTCGCCTCATCCAAAAGTAACACAGGTGGATTGGTGATAACCGCTCTTGCTATTGATAAGCGCTGGGCTTGGCCACCAGATAAGCGTACGCCTCGCTCACCCAAGTAAGTGTCATAGCCTTTTTCTAAACGCTCAATGAACTCGCTGGCATGGGCTAACCTAGCCGCTGTCTTTATTTCTTCATCAGAGGCATCAGGACAGCCGTATGCAATGTTCTCTTTGGCAGAGGTTGAAAAAATGGTCACATCTTGTGCCACCAAAGAAAACTGTGAGCGCAAATCATTCAAAGCCAGGTTTTCAATCGACTCACCATCTAATTTTATCAGGCCAGATTGTGGTTCATAAAAACGCAACAACAGTTGGAACAAAGTGGATTTTCCAGACCCAGATGGTCCAACCAAAGCCACAGTCTGACCTGGCACCACTTCGAAAGAAATGTCCTGCAAGACATTGAGGTCAGGCCTGCTAGGATAAGCAAAACTCATGTCTTTGATGGTTATGTTTCCCAGTAAAGTTTGTGGTAACTTGACAGGGGTGATGGGATCTTTAATGGTTGACTCTGTATTCATCAGTTCAATGATACGTTCTAAAGCGCCGGCAGCTTTTTTCAATTCACTCCATACCGTAGAAAGGGCGCCGACTGAAGTAGCGGCCATGATGGCATACATGACAAACTGGCTTAGGGTGCCGGCGGTCATAACCCCAGTAATGACATCTTGAGCACCTAACCACAATACAAAAACAATGCCACCAAAGACCACAAAACCAACGATCAGTGACATGATGGTGGTCATACGGATGGAAGCTACGGAGGCTTTGAAGGCATTGTTTATAGCAGTGATGAATTTGTTGTTTTCAGTCTTTTCTTGGGCGTATGACTGTACGGTGTGCATGGCGTTGATTGTTTCGGTCGCTAAGGCTGAAGAATCAGCTATGCGATCTTGTTCGGCTTTGGATAGCTTTTGAATTTTACGCCCAGTAAATACAATAGGCAGCACCACCAAGGGGATTAAAAATGCGATGTACATAGCTAATTTTGGTGTGGTGACTATCATCATAAAAGCCGCGCCAATAAAGGTGACAGCACTGCGCAAAGCAATTGAAAATGTACTACCAACTACTGTTTCTACCAGAGTGGTGTCTGTGTTGATTCGTGAAAGGATTTCGCCGGTCTTGGTTTTTTCAAAAAACTCCTGTGACTGATTCATGACTTTGGCATACACTTGTTTACGCAAATCAGTGACTACTTTTTGACCAATCCATGAAACCCAATAATAACGCAAGGATGTGAATAGAATCATTAAAGATGAAACGATGAAAACCACCAAAAAGTAATATGACAAGGTGTTCTGGTTTTCAGCTGCAAAACCCAAATCAATCATTTGTTTGAATGCCACAGGAATGGCCAGATTGGCTGCCGCACCTAAAAACAACAACAACAATGCGAGCATGATGTGTTTTTTGTAAGGGGTAACCAAAGGTTTAATCAGCCGCAAATGGTTTAATGAGGCTTTACTGCTTTCTGTTTTGTCAGTCACAGGGGTTTCTGTTGATGTATCCACGTTGCTATTTCTTGCCATAATGTTTGAGTTTCAGGTCTGAAGAAGCCAAAATGCCCGATGCTTTTGAGTCCAATTAACTTGGGGTCAATTATACGTTTTTCTATGTGCCCATTGTCACTACTTGACTTTACAGATTGTCCAAACTCCTTTAATAAGCCATCAATAGCGGCTTCTGGTGCCATATCATCATCAAGAAAACCCAAGCTTAATAATGGTTTATCAAACTGGTGCCAGGGTTTTAAGTCAAAACCAAACTTAGGATTAAAAAGATAGTCTTTTTGTTGACCCCAATGGGCCCACTGTTTAGCCGCGGCAGATGGCCAGGGGTAGGTTCCCAAACCCAATTTTTTTGCATTGAATGTTTTACCTTTACTCATCCATGGTATCAGCACATGCCACAACAAAATAAGTTTCAGACGCCCTACAAAAGGCCAAAGCCTATAGTCGCCTTTTTGTGAAGCTATATGAACCAGCCCATCAACAGCATCACAGCTATCAGCAAAACCTAACAGTTGCCCTCCGATGCTGTGACCCAACAGAAAGAGCTGGTCAGGTTTGAGTTCAGACGTAACCCAATTAATCACTGCACTTTGGTCCACTCTTCCCCATGCTTCAGCACTCAGCATGATGTCAGGTGGCAAGTCCTTTGTTCCATCTTCCATTCCTCGATAGTTGTACAAAACCACAGTGGTATCCTGTTGAGCCATAAATGTGGCAAAGTCCCGGTATAATTTTCTTTTTACACCAATGGCTGGGTTGATTATCAGTGTGGTTTTATTTTGATGGCCATAGATCTCAACTTTTAGGTTGACTTTGTCTTTGGTCTGAATGAAGGTGGGTTCAATCATAAGCAGAGGGTAATAAATACACCTATTTTATCAAATAAGTACGCCAAATGTTTGGTTGTTAAAAGATATATGAAGTACTATCTAAGTGTTGGTTGACTATATTTACAAAAGGGTTTCTTTTATGAAAAGAAGGTTTATTTTAAAAGTATTGGGGCTTTCGACATTAGTAAGTAATTCAGGTGTTAAGGGAGGGCTTATCAAAGTAAATCAAAAGGAAGACGACATGACAATTGATGATGTTTTAAAAACGTGTGAATGGGATGAAGATGGCTTTGCCAATTTAGAAATACATTCGAAACTTTTTGGTAAGAAGGTGCTTGTCCAATTTATGCCTCATTACAGCAGTGATATAAACATGGATCGTAAACAGATTATTAATGACCTCTCAATAAAAGCACTTAATCAATTTTTAACTCTTTCCAAAAGTACACTGAATGAAGTGAAAGACTTTCTTTGGGCGGACTGTCAAAATAGTTTTGAAGCCATTGATTATGGCTTTGAGGCATCTGATGGAGAAACCGATACAGAAGCGACTCGCCGTGGGTTTGGTATATATAATAAAGAAGATGCATATGCCAATAGTTATTTTGAAAAGATAAGGATTGATGATAATTCTGGCATCACTAAAAATGCATACTTTGCCATTGAGTTTTTACCTGTTTGGGAAGAAGAACACGGTGTTTGTGTGATCGGTAAGAATGGAAAGTTGATAGCAACCTATAGTAATGATGTTACGTTCAGTGATGATGCCGTGTTTAATAATTACAGTAAATAGTATATTGGATGATTAATAAATGACTCACTATGGAAACAGTATTTAAGAGCAGCGTGTTTCTATAGAATAAAGATTCACACTATAAAGAATTAAAACCTGTTAATACTGATGATCAACAGGTTTTTTTTAATGCCTTACATCTGCGACTGTAAATAATTTGGTAACCCTGTGAGTTTTATTAGACGCAGTTGTTTTTCAAGCCAATAGGCATGATCTGTTTCTGTGTCATCAAGGAGCACCAGGAGCTGATCTCGGGTGACATAGTCTCTTTCTTGTTCACATAAGGCCATCACTTTTTTAAGGGCTTTTTGTACGCCATACTCAATGTCTAAATCACTTTGTAACATGTCTGGTACGGTTTGCCCAATATTCAACCCATCTCGTTTGGTTAGATCTGGTTTACCTTCTAGGAATAAGATGCGTTCAATCAAAACGGCGGCATGACCTTTTTCATCATCAAATTCATGATCTATTCTTTCAAACAGTTTGGTCAAGCCCATGTCTTCATACATGCG
>CALLLZ010000055.1 GCA_938008005.1 uncultured Marinicella sp.
CTCGTTCTGTACCATTAATAACAAATGTACCAGTAGGAGTCATTAATGGCAAATCACCCAAGTAGACGCTTTGTTCCTTGATGTACTTTACTTTTTTCTTTTTCTTGGTACTTTTTTCTTTATCGTAAATAACCAATTGTATTTTGGCACGGATAGAGGCGGCATAAGTCATACCACGTAACTTACACTCCAACACATCAAATTCAGGGGCTTCAACGCCCACACTGACATACTCTAATTTAGCAAAACCAGAATAGCTTTCAATTGGAAAAATTGAATTCAATGCATCATTGAGACCATTCAAGCCTTTGTCATTCTCACCTAAAAAGGCATTGAAAGACTTAACCTGAGTGTCTAATAAATAAGGAACATCCAATACAGCTGTAGAACTTCCAAAGTCCTTTCTGATTCTTTTTTTCTCAGTAAATGTATAACCCATTGCTTTTGTCACCTTCACCATGCTCGCAAAACACCAAAGTATTTTGCTGATTTATTATGTATTTTTTACGCTTAATAACAACACCGTTTAATCTGATATTTTTTAAGCGACTAAAGGCCGACATGAAATGTCAGCCTTTAGGTTCTATAACTACGTTTTGTAATTATTTCAACTCTACAGATGCACCTGCTTCTTCAAGTTGCTTTTTCACGTCTTCAGCTTCAGCTTTATCAACAGCTTCTTTAATAGTAGCTGGCGCGCCTTCTACCATTTCTTTCGCTTCTTTCAAGCCCAAACCAGTGATACCACGAACGGCTTTAATCACACCAACTTTCTTGTCACCAAAACTGGTCATTACTACGTCAAACTCAGTTTGCTCGGCAGCAGCTTCACCAGGTGCAGCAGCGGCAGGAGCAGCAGCAACTGCTGCAGCAGCTGATACGCCGAACTTCTCTTCCATAGCTTCAATTAATTCAACAACGTCCATGACGCTCATTGCTGAGATTGCTTCTAAAATATCATCTTTTGATACGGCCATTTTAATTCTCCAAAAATGTTTTGTTGTTTATTTCTTATACAGCTTTTTGATCTTTGATCGCTGCGATTGTACGTGTCAGTTTTGCGTGTGGCTCTGCCAAAGTTCTTACAAATTTCTCTACTGGTGCCTTCATTACAGACATCAACATTGCAATTGCTTGATCTTTAGTAGGCAAAGAAGCTAAACGAGCTAACTCCGATGCAGCCAATAAATCACCACCAATAGAAACAAACTTAACTTCTAGCTTATCATTTTCTTTGGCGTGATCTTTAATTAAACGAGCCGCGCAACCAGGATCTTCCTGACTGAACGCGTATAACAAAGGACCAACCAATGAATCTTGAATACATTCATAATCAGTTCCTTCTACAGCTCTTTTAACCAAAGTGTTTTTTGCAACCCTAAGATATACACCACTTTTACGTGCATCAGAACGCATGGCAGTCATTAAATCGACTGATGATCCACGGTATTCTGCTGCCACCAAAGAATGTGCATCTTGAGCAACACCGGCAATTTCACTGACTACAGCTTTTTTCTGCTCTATATTGAGCGCCATGATAACCTCCAAAGGCTCATGCAGCATGTGCTACAGTACTTATAACCCGCTTTGATATGACATACCAAAAACGGAACCATTTTGGTGACCAAACAGTATTCTGTATTGGGGCACCATCTGCGTAGGAAATTAAGAAATGCAACCATTAACAAATATAAACTATTAACTCTAACATCTCACCTACGGTCTTTGATGACAGTCAAACCTTAAATGGGTTTGACAGCCCTCAAAATTTTTCTACAATCCGGTTACTGTCCGACAGAAACAGGATCAATTTCAACACCAGCGCCCATCGTAGATGAAATACTGATTTTTCTTATAAATTTACCTTTCGAAGTAGGCGGTTTCTTTTTATTCAACTCTGCCAATAAAACGGTTAAATTTTCAGCCAACGCGTCAGCGGCGAATGAGGCCTTACCTAAAACAGTATGAATAATTCCGGCTTTATCTATTCTGTACATAGCTTGTCCAGACTTATTGTTTTTTACTGCAGTAGCCACATCAGGAGTTACCGTACCCACCTTAGGATTAGGCATCAAACCTTTAGGGCCCAATATAGTCCCTAACTGACCGACGACGCGCATCGCATCAGGTGAAGCAATAACCACATCAAAATCGATATTCCCTTTTTTAACTTCTGCTGCCAAATCATCAAAACCTACAATGTCCGCGCCAGCAGCTTTGGCTTCTTCAGCTTTATCACCTTGGGCAAAAACCGCCACAACTACTGACTTACCTGTTCCATTTGGAAGGACAGTTGCACCACGAACTGCTTGGTCAGATTTTTTTGGATCCACGCCTAACTGAATGGCCACATCTACAGTCTCATCAAAATTCTTTGACGCATTGCTTTTGACAAAATCCAAAGCTTCTGAAACTTGGTATTTTTTAAGTTGATCTAACTGCTCTTTCTGAGACTTAATTCTTTTACCAGCCATTATATTACTCCTTCAGTGTCAATACCCATACTGCGTGCAGTACCAGCAATGGTCCTGACAGCAGCATCCATATCTGCAGCAGTCAAATCAGGCTCTTTCATCTTAGCCACATCTTCTAATTCAGCACGACCAATTTTAGCCACCTTATCGGTGTTTGGTGTACCACTGCCTTTCTTAATACCTGCAGCTTTTAATAACAAAACAGATGCTGGAGGAGTTTTAGTGATAAATGTAAAGCTTCTGTCGTTATAAACAGTGATAACCACAGGAATAGGCAAACCTTGTTCCGTATCGCCTGTTTGGGCGTTGAACGCTTTACAAAACTCCATGATGTTCACCCCATGCTGTCCCAAAGCTGGACCCACTGGTGGCGAAGGATTGGCCTGACCTGCAGGCACTTGTAATTTAATGTACGACTGTACTTTTTTAGCCATTTTCTTCTCCGGGTACAAACGCCAAGTACTTAAACCGGCTCCCCATTGTTGTTAATTTTATTACCTTCGGTCAAACTTTTTCGACTTGACCGAATTCTAATTCGACCGGAGTCGACCTACCAAATATCGAGACAGCCACTCGCATGCGACTCTTCTCATAATTGACTTCTTCTACTTCGCCATTAAAATCGGCAAAAGGACCGTCGATGACGCGAATCATTTCACCCACATCGAACAATGTTTTTGGTTGCGGCTTATCCTCACCTTCTTGAATTCTTTGTAGTATTGCATTGGCCTCACGCTCCGTAATAGGAGCAGGCTTCTCTGCAGTACCACCAATAAAACCCAAAACTTTCGGCACACTCTTAACCAAGTGCCACGTTTCATCATTCATTTCCATTTGGACCAACACATACCCAGGAAAGAACTTTCTTTCGCTGCGACGTTTTTGCCCGTTCTTCATTTCAACCACAGCCTCTTTTGGCACCAACACTTCGCCAAAAACATCTTGCATCTGGTATCTATCAATACGCTCTTCCAGAGACTTAACAACCTGCTGTTCATAGCCTGAATACGCGTGAACTACATACCATCTGTGTGACATGAACCCTAACTCCTAATACTTGTTATTTACTCAAAGAAATATTCAATGAGGTTACTGAACAGCGAATCAACCAAAAACAAAAAGAAACCAATAATGACAACCAAAACCAAAACCATGATCGTGGTTTGTACCGTTTCGTTCTTTGTTGGCCATACAATTTTTTGCCTTTCGATATTGGCATTTTTAACAAATTTTGCAAAATTCTTGCCTTTCGTTGTGGTGTAGCCAATAAAGCCTCCCACCAAAACACCACCAAGCACCATTAAAACCCTGATAATGGTTGGATATGTATCAACAAAATATAGGTTCGCAGCAACTCCAGCAATAATAATTGCTATGGCTAACCACCATCTTAATTTATCACCAGCACCTTGGGCCGACTCAACACTACTCATATATATTTTCCAAATTAGCCAAAGCTTGATCAAACCACCTCAATCAAAACAATGGCAGGCCAGGAGGGAATCGAACCCCCAACCTGCGGTTTTGGAGACCGCTGCTCTGCCAATTGAGCTACTGGCCTAAAATCGTAAAGACAGCAAAAGCCAACAGTAAACTGTTGGCTTTTGCGTCACGAGTTAAATTATCACTCGATAATTTTTGCTACTACACCCGCACCTACTGTACGGCCACCTTCACGAATGGCGAAACGCAAGCCATCATCCATCGCAATCGGTGCAATCAATTCAACAACCATCTTGACGTTGTCACCAGGCATAACCATTTCCACACCTTCTGGTAACTCACATGCGCCAGTCACGTCTGTTGTTCTGAAGTAAAACTGTGGACGGTATCCTTTGAAAAATGGTGTGTGACGACCACCTTCATCTTTACTTAACACATAAACTTCAGCTTCGAATTTAGTGTGGGGCGTGATTGTACCCGGTTTTGCCAGCACTTGTCCACGCTCAACTTCATCTCTTTTCGTTCCACGCAACAAAACACCCACATTATCACCTGCTTCACCCGAATCAAGCAACTTACGAAACATCTCTACACCAGTACATGTAGTGGTGCTGGTGTCACGAATACCAACAATCTCAATTTCTTCACCAACGTTAACAACGCCAGTCTCAATTCGACCTGTTACAACCGTACCACGACCTGAAATTGAAAAAATATCTTCAATCGGCATCAAAAATGGCTTCGCTGTATCACGCTCAGGCGTTGGAAAGTATGCATCCATCTCATCCAACAACTTTAGTACTGCTGGAGCACCAATATCTGATGTATCACCTTCCAAGGCTTTAAGGGCAGAACCCATAACCAATGGCGTGTCATCACCAGGAAACTCATAGTCACTTAACAACTCACGAACTTCCATCTCAACCAACTCTAACAACTCTTCGTCATCAACTTGGTCACATTTGTTTAAGAACACAACAATATAAGGTACACCAACCTGACGAGCCAACAAGATGTGCTCACGGGTTTGTGGCATAGGACCATCAGCTGCAGATACAACCAAAATTGCACCATCCATTTGAGCCGCACCAGTAATCATGTTTTTAACATAATCAGCATGGCCTGGACAATCAACGTGTGCATAATGACGATCATCTGTCTCATACTCTACGTGCGCTGTAGAAATCGTGATACCACGCTCTCTTTCTTCTGGCGCATTATCGATTTGATCATATGCTTTAAATTCACCGCCTTGTTTCTCAGCAGCAACTTTTGTGATCGCTGCAGTCAAGGTTGTTTTACCATGGTCAACGTGACCAATCGTGCCCACGTTCACATGGGGCTTATTGCGTTCAAATTTTTCTTTTGACATTGTCGTTTCTCAAACTTAATTTTAAGTATTCTAAATATTTTTTTTAATATCCGTTCATTTCTGCCAACACAGTATCTGGTGCCTCGCTGTAGCGATCAAACTCCATCGAGTAACTGGCCCTACCTTGCGTGGCAGAACGCAGATCAGTGGCATAACCAAACATTTTTGACAATGGTATTTGACATTTAATCACCTTACCTGAAGGTGAATCATCAATCCCATCCAATGTTCCGCGTCGGCGATTAACATCACCAACCACATCTCCCATATAATCTTCTGGGGTCACAATTTCAACCTTCATGATCGGCTCCAAAAGAACCGGCGATGCTGCTTTAGCACCTTCACGAAAGGCCATTGAACCAGCGACCTTAAAAGCTATCTCACTTGAATCAACATCGTGAAATGAACCATCGAACAAAGTAACGCGGCAATCCACCATTGGGTAACCTGCCAACACACCACTTTCCATTTGTTCCTGTACACCTTTGTCAACTGGACCTATGAATTCCTTAGGAATCACACCGCCTGCAATCTCGTTGACAAATTCATAACCCAAACCTTGATCCAAGGGTTCGATTTTAATTTTTACGTGACCATATTGGCCTTTACCACCAGACTGTTTAATGAACTTACCTTCTTGCTCAACAGTTTGTTTGATGGTTTCTCTGTAGGCAACCTGTGGATTACCTACATTTGCTGCCACACTGAACTCACGTTTCATGCGGTCAACAATAATATCTAAATGCAACTCGCCCATACCTGAAATAATGGTTTGACCGGAGTCATCATCTGTGGCCACTCGAAAAGATGGGTCCTCTTGAGCCAGTTTACTGAGGGCTGTGGCCATTTTTTCTTGATCACCTGTTGTTTTAGGCTCTACAGCAACCGATATAACCGGCTCTGGAAACTCCATTTTTTCAAT
>CALLLZ010000056.1 GCA_938008005.1 uncultured Marinicella sp.
AACTATACTGACAACAATGTCAGTGCTGGCAATACCTATTTCTACTATGTAACTGCTGATGACAATGCGGGCAATGAATCCAGCAATGGAGCCACCACATCTGCCACCATAGCAGGTGGCTCGAATAACGTTTTAAGTAATGGCGTTGCTAAAACGGCTCTATCGGACAGCACCAACAATCAACAGTTTTACACCATCGAAGTACCCGCTGGGACAAGTTCACTGGACTTCAATATAAGTGGTGGATCGGGTGATGCCGATTTATATGTTAAATATGGTTCTCAACCAACCACATCAAATTATGATTGTAGACCCTGGTTAAATGGTAACAATGAGAGTTGCAGCATCAACTCCATTCAAGCCGGCACCTACCACGTCATGATTAATGCCTATGAAAGTTACAGCGGTGTCAGTTTAGTGGCCAATTTTGCAAGCTCACAACAGTCGGTTTTTAGCAATGGTTCAAACATCAACATCCCTGACAACAACCCCACTGGTGCCAGCAGTTCTATCAGTGTAAATCGCTCAGGCCAAGCTGGAAACATGACCATCAGCTATAACATTGTTCATACCTACCGCGGTGATTTAAGGGTACAGTTGATCGCGCCAAATGGTCATATCACAACCTTACGAGATCCAAGTGGTGGTGGCACCAACAACCTCAATGAAACCATCAACACAAATCAAGGCAGTCGCAGCGCCAGCGGCACATGGCAGCTAAAAGTGGTAGATACCTTCAATCAAGATACCGGGTATATCAACTCCTGGCAATTAGAATTTTTATAGTAAGTCAACAAACACAATCCTCCCCCAAAGCCTGAATTATTAACTGCAGGCTTTGGGTTTATGTAAAGCATAAAAAGAACCGAAGTCACAATTGGTCAGAATTGGTAAGAAATATTCACTAACAATTTTAACTCGTATGTAAATAAGCTGGTGTTACTTTCAATTCAAAGAGGTAAATGTAAAGTGACACTGTTTAAAAGTTTTTTATTAAAGTTATTGGTGACAAGCAGCTTATTTTCTCAATTAACCCATGCGGGTGCATTTTCAGAAGGCTTTGAAAATGTCAATCAGTTACCGTCAACGGGGTGGATTTTTGACAATCAATCTGACTTTGTGGGTGACTTATTCTGGAGTCAAGGGTTAACTGGCGTTTTTCCGGCTCAAGCCGGCCCTGATAATTCGTATCTGCTTGGCGGAGTGGGTCAAACCGGTGGCGATATACTGTGCGACTGGCTGGTTTTACCAGATATTGGTTTTGTCGATCAATTTAATTTTTACACCCGCACCGAAACCAACTCATCAGCTCCAGATCGTTTGTTGGTGGTTTACAGCGCATCAGGTGGGACCAACACTGGCCCTTGTGTGATCAATGATGCCGCGCGAAACAGCCAAGGCAATAATGAATTTGGAGATTTTGTGCCTATATTATCCATCAACCCAAATCTTGACTCTGGTGTTTACCCCAATCAATGGACACAGTTCAGTGTACCGGTCAACGGTGATGGACGATTGGCATTGGTTTATTTTGTTGACAACGTAGGAGTCAATGGCAACTTGATTGCTATCGACAGCATCAATATTGGACCAGGGGTACCACCTGTGAATTCAGATGAAATCGCACCAGTCCCCAGCTTATCGCTTGCCGGCATCTTCATGTTGTTATTGTTGGTAATAGTTGCGGTGAAAAAAAACATGGTTTTTAAACAAAATTAAAAAAGCATATCTCGTACCAAAGTTGTATGTGGCTCGGCGCAAAAGCAGTCATTGGTTCTTTTCGATCCAACCATCAACCAATTCATCAAATCCAGAAGGATAGGCTGCCCCGTCTTCAACACCCACATACAACAAACACATTTTGTTTGAATTCTTAAAAACACGACTGTATTTACTTAGCCATAAAGTTAGGTGACTGATCAAATCTTGACTTAATGGCACAGCCGAAACTATCTCAGGATTACCCTTTAATAAATTTAAAATAGCTAAGTTACTCTCATACAAAGGGCCATCTGTATAGGCTCTGACTTGTTGACATAGAAACAATTCTTGATCATTCATTTGATCATGTAGTTGATAAAATCGCTTTTCCCAAGAATCCTCTTTCTTCAATTCAAACCGTGTACTTAATAACGTTCCCAATTCATTGCGTCGATTAATCTGACTGATAAAGGCTTGCTTTGTCACTGCTAAATGATTATCCAGAACCAGCATTTGTGCCATTAAGCGCTTCTGTTTTTGCATGTGGTAGAAGAAACCTGTTATAAGCAAAGCTGCTATACCAATAACAACTGCGGCTATCGTTTTTTTGTCGATTGACTTGGTCTGTGTCTGTGATTTGGGTGGCTCAGTTGTAATAATCCGGTACCCTTCACCAAAAACCGATTCTATCTCAACACCCTCTGGATTGATTTCTTGTCTTAATTTACTGATGGTTTTATACAATGTATTTTCAGTGACCACCCGACCTTTCCAAACTTCTTTAAAAATCTCTTCCTTACTGATGGTTTCAGGTGCACTTTTAAGTAATAAAACAAACAGCTGCGAAGCCTTACCACCCCATTTCATGGCCACTCTTTTTTTAAACACATTCCCAGTATCGGAATCGACCACATAAGGTCCAATTTCTAATGACATTGAATTCAATTGATTGAGGAAGTGATGTATTTATGACATACCCTCAATCAATTTTCAACTCACTTGTAAAATTACCCATCAAAATACTCACATACAATGACTCAACATATGATGTTTTAAAACCACAATCACTCAAAGTTATTTACAAATATAATATCAGGGTCCATCTCTAAACCATCTAATTCAAACGCCCCTTGATCATAGAATCCAGTCTCATCATCTCTGAACAAACCATCTAAGTCACTCAAAGGGCCAGACGTGCATGCATTGTGACTGGGAGAGGCTATAGATAAACGATAGTCACCTCGGCTGGTGGTCTCAAACAACGGATCACCGAGGTTCCCCCCCATGGCTTGACTGCTGGGACTGGGCGCTTGACTGTTGTTACAAGACCGTGTGAATGATGCACCAAATGTCACCTCTGGTGCATCAGAATTATTAAACAATATACTGTTGGTTAAGGTTAAATCAACGGTTAAATCTGGCACATTCAAAGGAGCACCTTGGTTATCAACCACGGTGACTGCATGCATGACCGCTTCAACATCACCAGTTAATTCAATAACAGATGCACTGTCTGCTGCCAATCCATTGTTATGAATCAACAAGTTTTCCATGTTTAATGTGACTAAATCAAATACCCCGTTGATGTTGATTACAGCTCCTTCCAACCCGGTATTTCCTGTCCACATCGTACGCCTCAAATCCAAGGAACTATCCCCACCAGTTGTTATAGTACCACTGAGATCACTGGCCTGATTATTGATGAATGCAGAACAATATTGATTGAAGCCTAATAAAGCGGGATCACATTGGTCCGTTCCACTGCCATAATCACTGTCAATTGATAGTTCAGATCTCGTTAAATTGATAGCACTTCCAAATCTGGCTTGGTTACCATCAAAAACAGTGTTGATCAAACTCAATTCATTACCAAGAAATAAAGATATGGCACCACCTCCATTAAGAGCTGTATTATTAACAAAACGACTGTTTTTAACCACTCCATCCGAAAAAACGGCAATAAAGCCCCCCCCGCCAATGGCATCATTTTCAAAGAATAAACTGCCTTTTATTTCAAACCAATCAGTGTCATCAAAGAAAATGCTTCCACCTGAATTGGCCGAATTATTACTTTCAAATCTAGTTTGAGCGATCTTCATTTCATCAGCCCTCTCTATGTACATCGCTCCGCCCCCATCATTGGTTTGTTGCGTGGTGGTGCTGTTTTCTAAAAACACCATACCATTGATGTTGATGATCATCTGCGCAGATGATTCGGCCTCAGCATGAACGGCCCCTCCTCTGTATGTGGCCTGATTTCCTTGAATTAAGGTTGATGAAATATTTAAAGTACCTTGGGTAAAACCAATGGCACCGCCATAGCCTTGGTCTGTTTGATCTGAAAACGAGTCATTATTTAAAAACTCACTGTCAACAATTTGGCTGATGTGCGCATCGCTCGTTAACTGTGAATTAAAGCCACCACCGACCCCGTTGGTTGCTTGGTTTTCTCGGATTGAAGTGTTATTCAATATATCTATTGAGGTACAGGCTTCACAATGAATACCACCTCCTGATTGAGCACTGTTGCTGATTACCTCAGTTTCATCAACCACTAATAAACCAGAAGTACTGATACCACCACCAGATATGACTGCCAAATTGTTTTCTATGATTGAGTCTTCATTAAGGGTCAATTCTGTGTTTTCTGCGGCCAGAACACCACCACCCATGTGGTTTGCGCTGTTCCCAATAATTCGGGTTCTGCTGATTTCTGCCACCACATCATCCAAGTAAATACCACCGCCACCATTATTACCTGTGCCTGAGAGTGAACTGTTATTGTTAACCCTGGCATTGAACATATCTAATCCAGAATCTTTTAGATACAAGCCACCACCGCTGTTATCTGCTGAGTTATCAGTGATCATGGCATTTGAAATGTCCACATTAGAATTAACCGCATACAAGCCCCCACCATGTCTACCCGCTTCATTCCACTGCAAAACTGCTTGAGTGCGACTCAAAAATATATCAGAGTTATCAGCATATATACCACCACCGTCTGTGCCAGCTTGACTGAAACCATTGTTATTACTGACACCAATATTTCCATCCAAAACGGTCATTGACGAATCAAATAAAGCAATGGCCCCACCAACAAAATCAGCAACTCCACGATAAACTGAACTGCCATTAATTAACTGAAGGTTACTGCCATTTTCTATTACAATATTTCCTCCTGCTTGACTGGCAAAACCATCAGTTACTAACACATCATCTAGGATTAATTCACTGCTCTCAAGCACTGCCACTACACCACCAAAATCCGCTTTGGTATTCCTCAACCACATGTGCCTGAAGGTGACTGTAGCTGACTGGCTGATTTGTACCAGACCACCTTGAGAATCAAATGTTCCAGTTTGACCATCAACAATGACTGTGGCAGAGGTGGCACTGGACATTTCTTGTTCACAGCCGGTAAAACCAGGCCCAGCTGATTCAGAAGGCAGCAAAGTTAAATCAACTTTAATCTTCCCTAACAGTTCTTCATAGGTTCCAGGACGGATGTAAATGGTATCACCAGCACTTGCAGCAGCTATGGCTTCATTAACACTTTCATAGGCACAAGCAGAACCATTGATACCTACCTTACTTGTTCCTGCATAAACCACATTTAATGACAACAGGATGAGTAAACAAGATACATTTGTTTTTGTAAATAAAGAATTCATAAGTTTTCGTGATTAAATTTAAATCAACGTCAATATACGATGTTAAATGGCTTTTAATATCTGAATAATTCTGAATAATTCTGTCTACTTGGAAAGACAACGTTTTTTAGAAAGTTAAAAAACATGAAAAAAACATGAAAAACATCTGCTAACATCTCAGCTATGAAAGCATTGATCCAAAGAGTAAAACAAGCACAAGTTGATGTCGAAGGACAAACCGTAGGAAAAATCAAAGCAGGTATGCTGGCATTGATTGGTATTGAACGCGAAGACACCATAGAAAAAGCTCAACAACTACTCAATAAGATTTGCCGTTATCGAATTTTCAACGATGATGACGGTAAAATGAATTTGTCTCTGAATGATATCCAAGGTGAGTTGTTGTTAGTCTCTCAATTCACTTTAGTGGCCGATACTCGAAAAGGTAACCGCCCTGGTTTTTCTCGCGGAGCCGCACCAGAACAAGGCAAACTTATTTTTAATGAGCTGGTTAAACTGGCTAACAACACAGAACTTAATATTCAAACTGGGAAATTCGGTGCTGATATGCAAGTCAGCTTGGTGAATGACGGGCCTGTTACTTTTTGGTTAGAGTCAAAATAATCGCGCAACCTCTGGGCTTAAAAAATCATGGCCAAAGCGATGATAATGGCAAATACTATAAAAAGCAGTTTAATCACAACTGATTTCTCTGGAACAGGCTGGTGGGTGTTACTTTGATTTTGCTCTAATATCAATCGAGCCATGATGTCATCCACGTCTTTCTCACTCGCTTTAATTTCTGGGTCCAGTTTTTGTGTCCCCAACTGAGAAGTGTTTTGGGGTGTTTGTATACCCCTTTGCTGAACGTTTTCTTGTTTGGTTTTCATCACGTCAGATTGCTTTTTCTCTAATAAATCCAAACTTATCGAAGAACTGGATTTAATATCCTCTGATGATTCAACTTCTTTCACATACTCTGCTTGCTTGATGTTTTCTAACAGGTCAATCAATTGCTTCCGATCTTCCCAATCCATTTTTGTGATACTTGCTGGGTTTGCTTTATTGATGCGGTGTACTTTGCCATTCAATTTGATTAAAACTTCTGATTCTTTCATATTCATAGTGTTATAGAAACCTGATTATTTTACACCCTATATTGATTTAAGTAACCTTTGATTAAATCCAGGGTAACAGGAGGAAATTTTCACTTCGTATCTACCAGTTTGATGCTTGGTTTAAAAGAAGTTCGAGACAGTTGATACAACTGCCTCAAAATTTTAACTATCAGAACAGTAATAGAGTAACAACCGCATCATTACGAGTACCGTTCAATGGTGTATAGGCATTACACTCAATAACGTCTTCTCCACCGCCATCAGTGGTTTTTCCACAAGAAACACCTCTGGGTATATTGGTGGCAAAAGTGTTGGCAACAATATAGGAATCTGTGATATCGAATGGAGCAGCAACCACGCAACGACCCGCTTCTGGTAGACTATTATTAACGGTAAAATCATCTGTGTTTTCATTATTGAATGACTCAAAAATGGTGGTGCCAGAGTTTCCACAAGTAAAACGCATTCCTGCTTTAGCAAAGCCATGTTGATTCAAAGGCTGTTTAACCTCACCATTAACCAACAAACCATTTTCTGGCGCCACTTGGTTAGTACCTACTGCAACACCACCATCCGCTTGGACTACAAATTTGGTACCTCCACTGACCCGCACCCTTAAGGCATCTTGGTTTAGTGCTGAATTGATGGTGGCCTTAGCAGTTGATAATGAACCTGTGCCCTCTCCAACTGCTATGTCATTAACAGATCTTAAAACGCCACCATTAATCTCTTCCCAAGGGGAACCACTGTTCTCAACAAAGGCTGCTTGAATGGCATACGGCGTTACATTAATTCTGGAACGAGGTAATAAAAGACTGTAATCATCAGTGCTGTCGCCTGGCCTTACGTTGAGTTGTAAATACCTTTCTTGGCCACTAAAAGGAAAGTCACCAAAATCGAGTTCTGTGCTGAACAGTCCATTAACAACTTCGATATCATCTATCTGTACACCAGCAATAGGAATACCCGAAGTTGGTACAACATAAAGGTTAATCTGTA
>CALLLZ010000057.1 GCA_938008005.1 uncultured Marinicella sp.
TCAATCGAGAGTCTGCTAATAAAAAAGCCAAACGAAATCAAGAGGCTAAAGAAGCGTATGCCAAAGAAATGTACGAACTGGGCAAAATGTCGATACGAAGTAAAGATTGGCGTGATGCAATCGAAGCATTCCGAAAGGCAGTTAGAAGCCCTAGATTGAAAGAAGCATCGATGTATTGGCAAGCTTATTCACATTATCAAATCAGGCAAAAAGCTCAAGCCAAAAGGCTTCTAGAGCGTTTGATTGAAAATTATTCTGACAGCCAATGGGTGGATGATGCTCGAGTGCTTTTGTTAGAGCATGGTGATGGCAATGAACCAGGTAGTCATGAAGGTGTTTTGGATGATGAGGAGTTAAAACTCTTCGTTTTACAACAAATCATGTATAACAAGCCAGAAATAGCTTTGCCCAAAGTTTATGAAATGTTGGAGCAATCAAAATCAGAGCGGGTTAAAGAAAATGCCATTCAAATGTTGGGCATAAGTGACAGTGATCAGGTGGTTGATTACCTGTTTCGATTTATTACAAACGAGTCTAATCAGAATTTACAACATCAGGCGATTCAAATGTTGAGTTTGCGTGACAGCAAAAAAAGCAGAAGTAAACTTAAACAGTTATATGACAGCAGCCAAGAACACGAGATTAAGTCAGCCATCATTCAAGGTTTTATTCACCATGATGATAATCAACAGTTAATAGCAATGTTAAAACAAGAGCAAGATCCTGAGTTGAGCTTGGATTTAATTCGTATGTTGGGAATCAAAGGAGAGTCTGTAGCTTTAAAGAATATGTATGAAGTGTCCAAAGGCGAACAGCGTCGGGCCATACTTGAAGCGTTGGCGTTGTCTGGTGACGCAGATTATTTGTATTACATTATAGATAACGAAACTGATCAGGAAATTAGAAATCAAGCGATTCAATCATTGATCATGGTTGATGATAATGACATGAGTGATTACTTGGTTAAGTTATATGAGAAAGCCAATGATGAATCTGAAAAAGATGTGATCAGTTCAGTTTTTATCGCAACCGATATAGAGCCTGATGCGATTGTAAGGATTTTAAAAAATGAACGCAGCCAAGACAGAAAACACCAGTTGATTAATGTTTTGATGGCCATGGATGAAGTGGAGGCTTTACAAAAGTTGTATCAACAAGAAACAGACGCTGAAATGAAGTCAGTCATCATTCGTCAATTCGGCATGATGGATGAATCTGATGTATTGATGGATTTATACAAAGATGATCCAAGCTTGGTGAATGACCAGTCTTTCTTTCAAGCCTTTGGTATGTCATCCAGTGATATAGATGAAGGTTTCCTGATGGCTCGTTTTAAAGAAGGGAATGAACAAGTTAAACAAGGCGTACTTCAAGCGTTAATGATGAAAGACAATGCCGAAGTGATGGTTAAATTACTTAAAACAGAGAAAGACCATGAAATAAAAAAACAAATCATCCGAATGATTGGGGTCACCGATCCTGATGCCTTAATTGATGCCATAGAAGATTAACCTTAAGAACATAAACGCAATAAGAAAAACAACTGCGATGATTACTCATCGTAAAAACCGGAGAATGTGATGAATACTTTAAAAACTATTTTTCAATCAGCTGTTTTTGCAACTGTCGCTTGGTCAGTTGCATCAGCTCAGCAATACACGGGTTTAGAAAACTCTGATTTAGTCACCAAGATCGTTCCAGAGAATTTAAAAACCTATTTAAACCAACAAAGTGATGGGTGGTTTGCATACAGCATTCCGGCTGTCCCAAATACACATTCAATGTGTTGTTACAACCATGGGAAACAATCCATTTGCGATTTGAATAAAAACCATCATGGTTATGGATCATCAAGTGATACTCCATATACTGAGAATATTCATGTTTTTGTTAACTTAGATAAAGGGCAAGTGAATCAGATCATGCCAGTTGGTGATCATTGTGAAGTTAAAGCAAGTGGTATGACGATAGATTGGCTCACTGATGTTAATCAAAGACAAAGTATTCAGTGGTTAAAAAACCAAATCTCTAATGAAGGTAAAGGCGATGAAAATGGCAGTTTGTATGCGCTGGGTTTGCACCCTGATGAAGCCGCAGCGGATGCTTTGTTTGATCTGGCGAAAAGCAATGCCGGTGATTATTCGGAACAAGCTGTTTTTTGGCTGGGACAAAGAGAATATGATGGCTTCGATCGATTAGAGTCACTGTATCAAGTTTTGCCAAGAGGCGAGGTTCGTCGTAAGCTAAATTTTGCTTTGAGTCAAAATTCGAATACTGAAGCAGTCGACTTGTTGAAATCTATTGCACAGCATGATGAAGATGATAAGCAACAGGCTGATGCTATTTTTTGGCTCAGTCAGACGGATGAAGTGAATGATTTGCCTGCGTTTTTGATCGACTTAATGAGTGACTCTAATAGTCATGAAGTGAGAGACAAAGCGATTTTCTCTTTATCACAAATTGATAACGAAGAGGCAAATCACGAATTGATGAAGTTGGTTGAAGGTCACAAGGATTCTCAAGTGCGAGAGAAAGCATTGTTCTGGTTGGCACAAAACAGCCCACAAAAAGCCAAAAAAGCTGCGTTGAGTTTACTTGAGTCCAATAGCAATGTGAGCGAACAAGAAAACGCGGTATTCGTGCTATCACAATTGTCAACTAAAGAATCGTCGCAAGCGTTATTTGATATAGTGAAGGGTGACTATGCCAGAAACATAAAAAAGAAAGCTCTATTTTGGTTGAGTCAATCAGATGACCACTCGGTTTTAAGCCAATTGGAAGATTTACTGTAATTGTTGTAGGAATTAAAAAAATCGGATGCGTGGTTTGATGTGTTCGATTTTTTATTGCGAATTAGATAAAACTCATCTTAAGCATGATTAGGGAGTGCGGTTTTCGCCGAAGGTGAAAAAAGCGCTCCCGCATCAACCACTTCAATGGGCGTGTTTGTGTTCCATTTCTTCTTGTGTGGCTTCGCGAACATCTTCGATGTTGACTTTAAAAGTGAGCCGTTCACCTGCCAGTTCATGGTTGCCATCTACAGTAACAACGTCATCCACCACTTCAGTGATTTTTACGGGTACAGGTCCTTGTTCTGTTTCAGCTTGAAATGACATGCCTACTTCCAGTTTTTCTACACCTTGAAATGCAGACTTTGGTACTTTTTGAATCATTTCTTCATGGCGAACACCATATGCTTCTTCAGGTTCAACGGTTACTTCGAAAGCATCACCGATCTTTTTACCTTCCAGTGCTTTTTCTAAGCCAATGATGATGTTGTGAGCGCCTTGTATAAATTTCAATGCTTCACGTCCTTCAGATGAATCTAAAACTTCGCCCTGGTCGTTGGTTAATGTGTAGTGCATAGCAACCACACAATTGTCTTTGATTTGCATGTTTTATCCTGTTTAATTTTTATTCGTGCTGCCAATATTTGCAGTGCAATATCAGTCGGCAATGAAAAGCATATATGGGGTCTGGTGAATAATCTTTAAAGACCTGGTGCTTAAGCGCCGCATTCTATCATAGACTGAGGATATACATGGGTTTAGTTGAGAAGCCTGATGTCTAACATCATCAATATGATTGATTGAACACTGTATTTTATGTTATTGATTTACTGTTTATTGATCAGTCTTGTTTTTATCTGAAATTGGCATTCCAAACTTATAGATGAAACGATCTGTTTTACCTCTGATAGATGGGTCAAATACGAGGGTATTTAAATCGTCTTTGGGATTACGCAAATAAAAAGCCTCTTCTAATAAAACGAAACCCACATCCGTGAGTTGATGCTTGACTATATTTGGATCAATGCGATGTAAGTCATTAGCTGCACTGTACCCGGATCCAGGTTGTGCTGTATGGTCTATGATGATAAGAACGCCATCAGGTTTGAGGGCTTGTTGAACTACTGTAAAGGCGGTTTTGTAATCAACTATTTCGGGGCGTAGCACTTGCATTTCACCGTTGCGTTGTCGGTGAGTAAAAAACAAGTCATGATAATTCATTGCCATGAATGCCATATCTAAGCTGTGGTTTGGTATTTCAATGTCAGCAATTGCAGTTTGATCCAGACGTATGAGATTAGGAAGCCTATTATTTTGGGTTCGCTCGGTGATTTCTTTCTCACCAAAACGCCATGTGAGATGATCATTTTGTGCAAAGACATTACCTTTCGGGCCCACAGCCATCGAAAATAATTCGCTGTACCAGCCACCTCCAGCATATAAATCCAAGACTTTGTCACCTTTTGCTATTCCAGCAAAAGTCATGACTTTATTGGGTAGTCGATCTGGATCTCTCATGGCATCCTGCTTGAAACGGTCCGGGTGGATAAGTATTTCAATAAGCTGCTGTTCGGTTAATATGGGATTGTGTGAAGCTTGTACGTGTTTGAAACACAACAGTAAAGACATAAAGGCAAAGATGGTTTTCATTGTTATTGATCAAATAAATGAACGTTAGATTCTAGGGTGTCTAATGCCAAGATTTTGTTTTTATAGACCAATAACTACCTGGCGTAGACCAATTGATTCTGTATAGAATTTAACAGGAGTTAATTTCTATGTTTTGTGCCGTATCAAAGTTTCAGTAACAATAGATTTAGACGCATGCGGGTGTCTTTTAATAATAGCCAGAGCTTATTTCTTGGGTCAGTTAATTTGCATGGCAGTTTCTTTAAAAACAGTTGTAAGTCTAAACAGCAATTCATCAGCATGTTGTTGCGTGAAAGTAATGGGTGGTTTGATTTTAATCACGTTGTGATCGGGGCCATCCGTGCTGATTAAAATGCCCAATTCACACATACGGTCAGCTAAGTATTTTGCTTGTTTAGCTAATGGTTTGAGTTGATCGTCACACAATTCAAAACCCAAAAACAAGCCTTGGCCTCGGACGTCTTTGATGATTGAAAATTCATTTCTCATTTGTGAAAGTTGTTGTTTGAGGTAATTGCCAGTTTGTAGCGCATTTTTTTGCAAATTTTTGCTTTGAATTTCTTGCAGCACAGTTTGGCCAATAGTGGCAGAAACTGGATTGCCGCCAAAGGTATTGAAATACTCCATGCCATTAGCGAATCGATCGGCCACTTCACGGGTACAAACCACCACTGCCAAGGGGTGGCCGTTTCCTATGGGTTTGCCGATAGTTAAGATATCTGGTATCACGTCGTGTGGCTCAAAGGCCCAAAAATGGGTGCCAATTCGTCCACAACCAACCTGTACTTCATCAGCGATACAGACACCTCCAGCTTGCCGAACAGTTTGATAAACTGTCTTAAGATAATCATCAGGCAGTTCGATTTGCCCACCACAAGAAACAATGCTTTCGGCGATAAAAGCGGAAAGTTGTTTGTTTTGCTTTTTTAATTTTTCTACGTGTTGTTCAACATAGGCGGCATATTCTTTACCTGTGCTTTTATTACTTGTTGTTGCGCGGTGGCGGCCACGAAAAGTATCGGGTAGCGGCACTATGTGTGTGGTTCTCGGAGCCCCTTGTCCCCCATTACCATCAAACTTATAGGAACTGATGGCAATGGTGGCTTGGCTGTTGCCGTGGTAGCCAGATTCCAGCGCAATGACATCTTCACCGCCTGAATAGGCTTGTGCCATTCGCAAAGCCAGCTCATTGGCTTCTGATCCTGAGTTGACCATATGCAC
>CALLLZ010000058.1 GCA_938008005.1 uncultured Marinicella sp.
AAGTCATTTTGGCAGCAGCGTTATGACTACATCAATCAAGTAGAGGCTCATTTAGTGGCATCAGGCACACAAGTGATCAAATTTTTCTTGGATGTCACTCAAAACACTCAGCACAGTCGATTTATTCGCCGCTACTCAACACCGGAAAAACAATGGAAATTCAACACCGGCGACCTCAAAGAAAGCCTGCAGTGGGACAAATATCAAAAGGCATTCACAACATTACTCAACAAAACTTCCACCAAAGTGGCTCCGTGGTATGTTATACCAGCTGATAACAAACCCAACATGCGCGCTATAGTAGCAGAAGTAATTAAACAACATCTTAAAGATATGGATTGCCAATATCCTTCAACCCCTGAGTTTGATGCGGATGACTTAAAGTTGATAGATAATTTGGTAAAAAACCATCAACCAAAATAACTTTCCTCGTCCAACCACAATGTCATTGCGACACGCCGACAAAAACCTGATAGACCAACGACGTGTCGCCGTCATTCCAGCCGAGCTCACGCGAGAGGAATCTAGTTGTACAATGGTTAAATTTTAAAAGTAATCAAATATAGTTTGATTAACTGACCAACTAAATTAGTTGTATTTATTCGACATACCAAATGTTCTAGCTCAACTTTCTGTCTTTCCAAGAAAACTTTTTGGGTGCTTCATCGCTAGATACGGGAGCTGATGATTGTTCAACACCATCAAATTCACCTTTAACTTCAAACTCAATTTTATTTGCAGGCTTATTCTCAGCCTTCTTCACCCGAATCTTGTTACCTGCTATATCCTTGTTATTGAGCGTCTTAATGGCTACTTTGGCCTCACCCGCTTTGGGCATTTCAACAAAAGCAAACCCCTTAGATTTGTCGGTGGTTTTATCTAACACTAAATCGCATGACTGCACCCTCCCATACTGAATGAACAATGCCCTCAATTCTTTTTCAGTGATGGTGCGTGCGAGGTTGCGAACTAATAATTTCATGGATGTTACCTGATTAAGCCATTGCAGATAAGTTTTGATTAAAACTGCTGCTTGGTGTTTGATTAGATGAATTGGAATGTTAACACGTAACAATGAATTTGAATGACTTAGCCTAAGATTTATCCAAATAAATATTGAATTAGCTCAGATTAATTGATAAAAATCAGAAAACTCGCAAATAACTGTATGAGAATGGAGACTGCTATGGTCTTGTCAATATTAAACGTATATTTGGAACCTTATCAATTAATCAACTGGAAAATACATGAGTGAATCAAAAGAATACATCCCAGCTAATGTTTGGCAATGGGAAGAAAAAGACGGCGGCAAATTCGGTAATATCAATCGGCCCATTTCAGGACCCACCCATGAAAAAAAATTGCCGACTGGAAAACACCCATTTCAACTCTATTCATTGGCCACACCCAATGGCGTAAAAGTGACCGTTATGCTTGAAGAACTTCTGGCACTGGGAATTAAGGATGCAGAGTATGACGCCCATATAATCGACATTATGGAAGGTGATCAATTCGGTAGTGGTTTTGTAGCAGTCAATCCTAATTCTAAGATACCTGCCCTAATGGACCACAGCACACCAACACCAGTCCGGTTGTTTGAATCAGGATCAATCTTGTTACACTTGGCCGATAAATTCAATGCTTTCATCCCCAAAACGTCAGCAGAACGGACAGAATGCCTTAATTGGTTATTTTGGCAAATGGGTAGCGCCCCCTACTTAGGCGGAGGCTTTGGTCATTTTTATAATTATGCACCCATAAAAATAGAATACTGCATTGATCGCTTTACCATGGAAGTTAAGCGCCAACTGGATGTGTTAGACAAACAACTGGCAAAAAATAAATTTATCTGTGGTGATGAATACAGTATAGCAGATATAGCTATTTGGCCTTGGTATGGCGCATTGGCATTGGGTACTTTGTATGATGCCGCAGAATTTCTTGAAGTCCACACCTATGAGCATGTCACCAGATGGGCCAAAGAGGTTGGGTCTCGCCCTGCTGTTCAACGAGGCAGAATGGTAAACCGAGCCTGGGGCGACCCCAGCGAACAATTGCATGAACGCCACGATGCCAGTGATTTTGATACCCAAACACAAGATAAAATTGGCGACAATAAAGCCAGCTAACACAATAACAGAGACAAGGCCAAACTTGTCTCTGCATTCAAAATTACTGTATTTGTTACGAATTCTTTAAACAATATGACCTTGTAAAGTAAAAAACGATTTTGACGATTGGAACGTTCTTATTCAATCTCGCCTTGTTTAATAACAATCATTTTTAAGAACCAGCAGACCTATCATGAATATTTTCATATTCATAGACCACGCCCAACTCCTTTTCAAGTATCGTTATATCACCCTCAATCATATCTTTGTGAATGGTATCACCATAATGCTTCATTACACTGGTTAAGGAACTTTGTAACAAGTCATTGGCATCTAAATATTCACCTTCTTGGATTAAAATACTGGCCATCAGGCTTTTGGCCAAATTTAAATTTCTATCACTGCCAACCTTTCTTTTTGAATAATAACTTAAAGATTCCGCGATTATAATTTTGGCTTCATCATACATTTTTAACTTAATAAGGCAAGTAGCATAGGGTAAATTCATATAATAGTAGTTATTGGTCTTACCAGAATTTTTTATAAATTTTTCTAAAGCTGTCTCAAAATAAGTTTTCGCCAACTCAAAATTGGATAACTCATATAAATAAAGCACAGCTATATTGATTTCAGCAAAGGCTACCTTAGTGGAAGATATACCAGTAGATCGCCGATAAATTTCTAAGCTTTTTTCAAAGCTCTTCATACTCTCATCACCTCTATTTGTATTCAATAAAATAAAACCTCTGGTGTTCAATAAACTTCCCAAAATCACATGATCGGGTGAAAAAAACTCCAAATATGAATTCTCAAGTTCATAAGAGATCTTCAAAGCAATTTCATATTGTAAATCTTCACTCAATTCAATCATTAATAGACGTTTGGTTTCTAGCAACTCTAATGGCTTAAGCATGGGCTTAATACTTTCCATGATGTCTATTGACTCTTGAAAAAACTTTATGGCAGGCAATCGGTTGTCAACATCACGAACTCTCTTACCATACTCT
>CALLLZ010000059.1 GCA_938008005.1 uncultured Marinicella sp.
AAAACATAAAAACCCATCGTCATTACCCGGCTTGACCGGGTAATCCATAGCGAAGCGGGTTCGAACGCAGTTCGAAAATATGAAAAACTGACTTTTTTCAACTTAACTTTAGTTAATTTGTCCTAAATGCACTACGGGTTATTCATATTAAGATTTATGTAGGTTTTTTTAATTTAATGGGTTTTTATAAAATGATTAAATATGTATTGATTGGCTTTTTGATGACTGTAAGTAATATTGTAGATGCAAAAAAACATGGTCATCTTAATCACGGTTCTGCAATACGAGCTCTGATTGATAATGGAGACATAACCCACACCGCCATTAACGATGGTTCTTGGTTTGATACAGCTACTTGGACAGGCGGCTTGATTCCAGATAATGATGCTTGGGTCTTGATACCAGTTGGTATAGATGTCGAGTATGACCAAGTAAGTAATCATGAACTGTCTGCAGTTAGGGTGGATGGTGGTTTGAAGTTTTCAACCACAACATCCAGCCAAATGATTGTTGATACCCTGTTAATCGAAAGCAGTGGTCGATTGATTATAGGCACCCAAAACAATCCAGTTCCAGCTGATGTATCAGTTAATATTTTATTCAGTGATGATGGTGACTTAGATGTGGCTAAAGATCCCAGTTTAATGGGGCGCGGTTTGTTAGCTAGAGGTCCGATACACATACACGGGTCGAAAAAAACCACGCACATGAAAACTTTAGATGATCCATTATCTGGAGATGTGACATTACAATTCAATGAAGCTCCAAGCAACTGGTCAGTTGGTGATACATTGATTGTTGCAGGTACCAAATATTCTGGTTGGAAATGGGATAATGACATTCAAGCGGTTCGTTATCATGGTACGCAAGATGAAGTGGTAACAATTACAACCATCAATGGAAGTAGCGTGGGTATAAATCGAGCGTTGATTTTTGATCACTATACCCCTCGAGAAGATTTAAAAACTTCTGTGGCTAACATGTCGCGTAATATTACAATTGCAACTCAATCACCAGATGTCACGCCAACGCACCGAAGAGGGCATGTCATGTTCATGGGTGATGCACTGGTTGATGTCAGGTATGCAGCTTTCTGGCAACTAGGAAGAACAGATAAATCATTTTTAACATTAGAAGCGTCTGATTTTGATGAGATTACACCAACCAGTAATGTTCGTGGACGTTATGCTTTTCACTTACACCGTAAGGGCATTATAGATGTTAAAAAACCAGCCATTTCTGTAGGAAATGCTGTTTATGGATCTCCGGGGTGGGGTTATGTACATCATGACAGTAATGCCATCTTTCACAACAATGTTTCATTCGATACTTTTGGTGCTGGTTTTGTTGCTGAAACAGGCAATGAGATAGGTACATGGACCAATAATTTAGCCATTAAGGCTGAGGGTAATAGCGCCTTTAACCCCAAAAATGGTAACAACCGTGAATTATTCGATATTGGTCGAACTGGAGATGGTTTTTGGTTTCAGGGACGCATGGTCAGAAGTATCAATAACATTGCAGCCAGTGTGAATCATGGTTTTGTTTATCTACATCGAGGCAGTGGCATGCTACCATTTCCTGGTTCAGTATTTATGTTGCCAGAAGCATTAACCAGAAACGGGAATGCCAGCGTAGATGATGCACCAATTTTATCATTCGAGGGTAATGAAAGTTTCGCCAGTACTGTTGGTCTCTATGTGGTTAAGGCGAATCCAAATCAACAGCATGATGTGCAAAGCCACTTCAAAGACTTTACCGCTTGGGAAGTGCGTGCAGGTGCGGCGATGGAATACACATCGCATTATTTGTTAGAGAAC
Organism: uncultured Marinicella sp.; assembly: GCA_938008005.1. Classification (GTDB taxonomy): domain Bacteria; phylum Pseudomonadota; class Gammaproteobacteria; order Xanthomonadales; family Marinicellaceae; genus Marinicella. Next base: position 1,821 of record CALLLZ010000059.1, read on the forward strand.
TTCGACATCATTGGTAAAACGCCAGAGCCATTCAGTACGGCTGCTTTTGGTATCGAATTTGGTACCAACACCAGTGATATGGTCATCAATGGTGCACATATTGCTGATATGCCAATTGGAGCAGTTTTAAGTAAACATTACACAGCACCTGTTCCACCACCTGAGACCAATCAATATGTGTTGATAGATGTGACTTATGAGGGTGTCGATTTAGAAATGGAGTTTTATGATCCGACAATTGATCAAGTATTGGTAGCGGCTGATTTGCAACCGGGTCAATTTAATGTGTCGGTTAATAGCGGCGTTTATGAGTTTTTATCGCCTGCAACATCAGCAGGATCTGGTGTTGACTGGGTTGGTAGTAAAACTGACAGTATTGGCGCTATTCCAGTGCCGGCTGGTACCGATGACATTGGTGTGCCAGTGATGGATATGATTGCTATATGTGAAGAGGATGGTTATTACCGAACCAGTGATGGAACCCCCTATGCAGTTGTTGAAGAGTTTTTTACCGATCGTGCAACAGGTCAAATTCATAAACTTGGCTTAAAAACAATATTAGGCCCCAATGTCGACAGTGCATTGGGCAATCAGTTTTCACCTTGGCGTGATGCTTTTCAAGTTGGTACAATCGATTTGACGAGCCAACCACCACAACCCCAAGATGATTTTCAAAACGTCAGTTCAGAAAGGCCATTGATTATTAATCTGTTGAGCAACGACAGTGACCCAGAATCTGATGTACTTAGTATTGATGGTCTTATTCAGCCGTCTCATGGCCGTGTTTTTGATAATCTGGATGGTACGGTCACATATATTTCTGACTTTGACTTTACGGGTGCTGATCAATTCAGTTACTGGGTAACTGATCAACATGGTAACTATTCTCCTGCAGATGTATATGTAAATGTAGTCGATGATCTGATTTACAGCAATGATTTCAAAGAATAAAGTCTTATTCAAGGGTTCAGCAGAAAAAAGTTGATTGCTCTAAACTTGTAAGTGCACGAATCTCATACTGTGACATAAGTTAAAGGTGTGTCACAGTGGAGATGGTTGTGAGTAAAAACGCCAATTACACATAAAATTGTCTATTAGAGGCCTTTGTTCGATTCATGA
>CALLLZ010000060.1 GCA_938008005.1 uncultured Marinicella sp.
CTAACGGAAGCGGCTTGAGGTCAATATGATGAGGTGTTTTCGATGAAAAGAGTTAAACAACATGATGTCGCCATTGTTGGTATGGCATGTCGTTTTCCAGACGCCAATAACTACGAGTCTTATTGGCAAAACTTGGTCGCAAAAAAGAACTCGATTCAGGTAGTACCTGCTGAACGCTGGGATGTTTCAGTACATTACTCACCTGAAAAGAATCAAAAAAGTAAAAGCATCAGCAAATGGTGCGGGTTGATTGAAGACATCAAAAGTTTTGATAATGATTTTTTTAATATTTCTCCAATAGAAGCCAGAAATATGGATCCGCAACAACGCCTGTTATTACAAGAAAGTTGGCGTTGTATAGAGGATTCATCGATTCCACTCAGTACCTTACAAAAAGCCAAAACCTCGGTGTTTGTTGGGGCGATGACTTCCGATTACCTGCAAACTCTTAATAAAAGCGAAGATGCCAATAACCGGTATTCAATACTAGGTAATGATCATTGTATTCTTGCTAACCGAATTTCACACCAATTAAACTTAAGTGGTGAAAGTATTTCTATCAATGCAGCCAGTGCATCATCATTGGTTGCTATACACAAAGCCAAAAGCTCATTGATTCTTGGGGAGTGTGATTTTGCCATAGCAGCAGGGGTTAATTTAAACACCGACCCTTTTAAATACATTGTTTTTTCACAGGCTGGAATGTTAAGTCCTGATGGGCAGTGTAAATCATTTTCTGATGATGCCAATGGTTATGTACCTGGAGATGGTGTTGCAGCTTTGTTGCTTCAGCCATTGGAGCAAGCTATTGAGAATAATCACCATATTTATGGTGTGATTAAAGGTTCTGCGATCAATCATATTGGCTCTGGTAAATCAATCACAGCACCTTGCGCAAATGCGCAAGCCAGAGTGATCTCAGATGCACTTGAAAATGCGGGTAAAAGTGTTTCTGATGTCGGTTACATAGAAGCGCATGGATCTGGTACACCTTTGGGTGATCCTGTAGAAATAGAGGCCATCAACCGTGTGTTTAAAAAATCAGAAGCAGATTTGATCATTGGAACAGTAAAACCGAACATTGGCCATTTAGAGGCAGCTGCGGGTATCGCCGGGGTTATCAAAGCCTTGCAAGTGCTTAAACACCAGTACATACCTGCCAACTTGAATTTAAATAAAATCAATCCAGTTTTAAATTTAAATGGAACAAAACTTAAATTGGCTGCTGGTGACTTATTGAATACTTTTGATAAATCCTGTGTCGGAGTCAGTTCATTTGGTTTTGGTGGTGTCAGTTGTCATTTGGTTTTAGAAAAATTTAATGCAGATTCCCAGAACTCAAATGCAATGCTTGCCAATAGTGATACAAATCACTTTTTACTTTCAGCTAAATCAAAGTCAAGTTTAAAAAACAGCATTCAAAATTGGCAACAATATTTGCAGACATCTGAAAGTAACTCATCATATATTAATGATATTTGTGCCAGTGTTGCAACGGGTAGGGAACAGTTTCCTTATCGAGTGGGCTTTACTGTTTCTGGAAAAGATCAATTGTTTAAACAGTTAAGTGATGTTGAATTAACCAATGATAAGTCTCGTCAGTTTTATTCATTTGTATTTGCTGACAACAAAGGTTCTGACCTTAAGTCCAAAATCCCATTAATCAATGAACATTATGACAGATTATTACAACAAGTAGAGTCATCTGAGCAGTATGACGATAAGAAAGCTTCAAATGTTTTCAGAAGTACAGACTTTAAAAGCACCTTGTTGTCAGTGGCCATATTCAATGTATTACAAGACCTCAAAATTTTTCCTTCATTAATTGAACAAATAGGTCAAAGTGTTTGGTCGGCGTTATTGAGTTCAGAGGCTGTTGATTTGGACGATTATTTGGCAGTGGTTTTACACAATAAAAAATTGTCAGATGTTTGTTATTATCACCCTAAATATCCATTGAAAATCTCGCATAAAAGTAAGACTTTTTACCCTGAATATATCAATCAAGTTTTTATGCGGCGTTTTTTCAATGAAGTTAAAAATCAACAACAAAGCTATCAAAACATCATAGATCAAGCCAATGCTTTATTGGTTAACAATATAACGTTCATAGAAATACTGTCGGTTTGGAATTATACCAATGAAGCCGAAGGTGATTTACTCAGTACATTACAGAATTTTTCTCAAACTTTAAAAGAAGATGTTCAAAAAGCAGCTTATGCAGTCGTTGCAGCGAATGTTTCCTTGAATCGTTTTTACCAAAAATGGATGTTTGAATGCGGAGACAGTCAGGATTATTACCACATTACTTTTTTAAGTGAGTTAATTTCTCGAAAAATACTCAGCCATTCTGGTTTTTATAGGATCAGTCAAAAGCCTCCAATTGAAGCAGAAAAAACTTTGGTTGAATTGAATCGTCGTTATTGGCGAAAAATCAATCAATTGGTTTGCGAGGTTGAAAAGCATCAGCACAAAAAAAACATTAAGGTAAAAACAGCTTTGATTTCGGCTATTGAGAGTGAAGAGTTACAGTTATCAAGAAACCCCAATAAAATCCATCGAATATCGATTGGTCAAGTGCCCGTTGATTTAAAAGAAGATATCAATCATGAGATATTCGAAGTACAACAATGGCAACAGAACTTGTTAGAATATTGGTTACAAGGCAACCATGTCAATTGGTATAAAGTTTATCCTTATGCCAGTTTTAAATCGCTGCCATTGCCTGGATATGTGTTTGATAAAGTGGATTTTTGGACCACTGCAACACAGCAAGAGCCAGAACAAGTCATAATTGAACCTAAGTCTGTTACAGAAACAATTGATGGACGTGAACCTGTATTTGAGGGCGTTACAAAAGATAAGCCAGATGACTCATTAACACACTTGACTCAAGCTGTAACCGCACTTTTTGCTGAACAAATTTCATTGGATAAAAACAAGGTTAATTTAAATAAGTCTTTAGAAACCTTCGGGTTAGACTCGATGGCCTATACAGAACTATGTGATCAGGTTAATGATGACTTTAAAACAACTTTGACACCAGCTTGTTTTTACGGCTTTAAAAATGTTCAAGGACTCATTGATCATATCTATCAACAGTTGGGCACAGCGACCGAAGAATTAAATACTGCTGAGCAACTTAAAGGTGATAAACAAGAACAAGTTAAACCTGCTGAGGTCAAACCTGCTGAGCTCAAGTCAGAGGAACAACAATCTGAAGAGCACTTGGATAGTCAAGATGTGGCGATTATTGGTTATGCTGGTCAGTTACCCAACGCTGATTCTTTGGAACAGTTTTGGTCAAACATAATGGCTGGAGTCGATGGTATAACTGAAGTTCCCAAACTCAGATGGAACTGGCAAGATTATTACTCAAAGGATTTGAGAGAAACTAATAAAACACCAAGTAAATGGGGTGGTTTTATATCTGATATAGAATTTTTCGATGCAGCTTTTTTTGGTATTTCTCCTCAGGAAGCCAAATTGATGGACCCTCAACAGCGGATACTGTTACAAACGGTTTGGCATGCGATAGAACATTCAGGGCACCAACCAGCTTCTTTTGCGGGTAGCCAGACAGGGGTTTTCGTGGGTGCCTCCACTTCTGATTATGAGGAAATTATCAGGAACAATGAACTTGTAGCCCATGCATCTACAGGGATGAATCGATCCATCATTGCTAACAGAATATCTTTTGTTTTAGATCTTCAAGGCCCCAGCGAAGTTATAGATACTGCCTGTTCCAGTTCTTTGGTGGCGATTCATAAGGCGGTTCAGTCAATCAGATCAGGTGACTGTCAAGTGGCTTTTGCTGGCGGTGTAAATGCTTTGATCTCACCGACGCACTATATTTCATACGGGAAAGCGGGCATGCTGTCTCCGGAGGGTAAGTGTAAAACGTTTGATAAAGACGCCAATGGCTACGTTCGTGCTGAAGGTGTTGGGGTTGTTGTATTGAAATCAATGTCTCAAGCCATCGAAGACAATGACATGATACATGCTGTGATTAAGGCCAGTGGGACCAACCATGGTGGAAAAGCCAGTTCATTAACAGCGCCAAATCCCAATGCGCAAGCACAACTGATATTTGATACATATCATAAAGCAGGGATTAAAAGCCACAGTATAGATTATATCGAAAATCACGGAACCGGCACACCGTTAGGAGATCCTATAGAAATCAATGGCCTAAATCTGGCTTTTGAACGACTAGAAAAAACAGAAGGATCAAATCAACACATTTGTAAATTGGCATCAGTAAAGAGCAATATTGGTCACTTAGAAGCCGCAGCAGGTATTGCTGGTGTTCTAAAAGTAATTTTAGCACTTAAACATGAGTTTTTACCGGCCAGTCAAAATATCAAAACGCTCAACCCTTTTATCAAACTAGATAAAAGCCGGTTCGAAATTTTACAACAAAATCAGCCTTGGCCAAGTGGGCCTGAGCATAAGGTAAGAAGGGCTGGTATCAGTTCATTTGGTTTTGGTGGTGTCAATGCGCACATCGTTTTAGAAGAATTCGCTAATAAGCAAAAGACTGACAATAAACACAAACCCAATAACAAACAGGTAGCTGAGGAGGTCAGTCAATGCATCGTTGTGCTCTCTGCTAAAACAATGTCGTCATTGAAAGTTTATACCCAAAACTATTTAGACTATTTGGGGCATGGTATAGCACCTGATGTGTCCATACAACAAATTGCATTCACCTCACAATTGGGACGTAATCATGAAAAATATAGGTTGGCTGTTTGTGCGAGCTCACGATCTGAGTTGTTAATGGGTTTAGAGGACTACATTAAACAAAAAGATTCCTCTAATTTTTTCTTTGGCCAAATAGACGCAGAAAAAAACCTATCCATGTTTGATGACAAATTAGCCATACTTTGGAAAAAAGGGGCTTTTAAGACCTTGGCTAAACTTTGGGTCAAAGGTTTGCATATAGACTGGAAAGTTTTTTATACAAACCGCAATGACATGCAACGTGTTGTGTTGCCAGTTTATCCATTCAGCAAGCAACCTCATTGGCTCACCAAAAAAGTAAAACCATCTGAAAATGACTCAAAAACTATATCAAGCAAAAACGAAGAAAGTAAAGAAGTTGTTAACATTAAAACCCAAGAGGTTGTAAACAAAATTAAGCCTTATGTTTATGAGGTTTTAAAAGATCATTACATTGGGACAGAGCACGTTGTGGATGGTGTTGCGATTGCCCCAGGCGTGTTTAGCCTAGAGCTCGTCTATACCGCTTTGCAGTTAGCAGGTATAGGTATTAATGAAGTTGTACTTGAAGATGTTTTTTGGAAGGCTCCAATTGTATTTGATGGTAGTGATAAGAGATTAAGCGTCATCAATAAAGGTAATGAAAGTGGTCATCTGTTTGAAATTCAAACGTTGAAAACATCCAATGATAAACCAGTTATATTTACCCAATTAAAGTGCGTAGATGGAAAAGTATTAGGGAATAATTTAATACAGCCAGATCTGAAACAATTCAAGCCCATCCAAATAACTGATATTTATGGGAAATTAAGTGAAGTTGGTTTTTCTTATGGAAGCCATTTTAGGGTCATAGAACAAGTTTTGTATCACCGGGGTCAGTACATTGCAAAACTGAGGTTGAGTGAGAT
>CALLLZ010000061.1 GCA_938008005.1 uncultured Marinicella sp.
GTTCAACTTCAATGGACTTCAATATAACTCCTTAGAATTGAATTTAAATGTACCACGTCGATGGGTTTTGCAATCAAATGGTTGGCTAGTTTTGTGTCAAGGACTTCGGCATATTCGTCAATGTAACCTGAGGTGAGTATAAAAGGTGTTGTTATCCCATGAGATCTGATTATTTTGAGTAACTCCAGACCTTCTAGTTTGGGCATCTTTTGGTCGCAAATGATAACCTTCCAACGTTTTGGGTACATCAGTATTTCCTGTAAACCAATTTCAGGTGAGTCAGTATATTTAGATAGAAACCCTTCTCTGGATAAGTTTTCATTCAGAAATAAACCAACTTCTTGGTTATCATCAATAATCAGTACTTGAAATTGTTCTTTTAAATCTGCTTGTTCTGCTTTTGGGTTCAACGGCTTGGACTCAGTTAGATTTTCCTTTAAAGGTAAAATAAGTTCTATGTAGGTGCCATAGTTTTGCTTAGAGTAAACTTTAATGCCTCCCATATGATCGGTGACAATAGTAGCGACACCGTACATCCCTAGCCCTGTACCTTTATTCGAATTTCGAGTTGTAAAGAACATATCGAATAATTGTTCCATGATGTTGTGACTCATTCCAGGGCCATTGTCATGTATGTTTATTTTGACACATTTGCCAGTAAAAACATGTAAGCCAGCAATGATGTGATGCGCATCTTTGGGCATAAATTGTTGTATCTTATAATTGGGCTGATTGAGGTCAATCTGATTCACTATTTCAAAATCAATATTTATTTCTCCCACTTTATTGCCAATCGCATTGATTGAATTATTAATTATATTCAATATGACTTGAGTTAACTGACTGGCATTTCCTAATGTGTATACAGGATATTCTGGAGGTGTATAAATAAGGCTTATTTTTTTGGGTAAATTAGGTTCTATAAAATGTATAGATTCTTGGGCCATTTGGCCAACTTGAATCATTTCAAAAACGGGTTTGTCATGGTTTGAATACGTCAATATTTGTTTGACCATGTCCTCTGCTCTTGTTGCGGCTTGTTGTATTTTTTCAACAGAATCAACTAAACCTATTTTATCTTTAGGTATATCCTCAATTAAAAATGAAGCATATCCTTTTATGGCCGCAATGACGTTGTTAAAATCATGAGCCACAGTGCTGGCCATTTTACCAATAGACTCCATTTTTTGTGCTTGTAATAGCTTAACTATGGTCTTTTGTTGTTCTGCAATTATGGCTTTTTCATTGGTGATGTTTCTGTGAGTGCTGGCAATCATTTCCTGGTGGTTTTTATTAACAGTCACTGCAATAACATAACCAGTGTCTAACTTTATTTCAAATGTACATTTAACTTGATCTTCATTAATCATGTTTTGATAGGCTGGATGTTCAGTAAATGGAAACAAGAAATCTTTAATATTCATGCCTTCATGAATTGAAGGTGCCCATTGAGCATAAATGTTTTTAAGTTGTTCGTTAAAAAGCAATATGTTGGATTGATCATCAGTCAGTAAAAAACCTTCTTGCATACTCCCCAAGGCTGACTGAAGTAGGGTTTGACTTTCGCTTATATTTAGGAGTGTGTCATACAGCTCATCTGTTTTCTCTTCGAGTAGCTTTTCTGCTTCCTCTCTAGCCAGAGTTTCACGTGTAAGTTTGTTTTTTAATAGTTTTATGAGGTCTGACATTTAAGTGTGAATAAGGCTTTGGTGTTTTTTCCGTTGGATAGATCAATCATTTTAACATCAATTTGATTTTTGTAATGTCGTATACAACCTTTTATCAAGCCCAAAGCTAAATACATAAATGGTCGGGATGACTCATAAGTTAATGTAAGCTCTTTGTTAGGTTCAGTAAAGGTTGCATTCAAGTTTGGTAACTCGACATTGGGGTATATTTTGGTTACATTTTTATGGATGGTTTGATCGATGTGATAAATGCAATCCAGACTACTGGTGAACTGCTTGATGAGGTTAGGGTAGGTGCTACCTAGGAATCCAAACAAAAAAACACCAAAATTTTCAACCAGTTCATCCATATCTAGTTTTTTGTTTTCGCATATGTAACCAATATATTGAATCAGTTCAGCATGATCATAAGTTCCAATGTTGGTGTAAACACCTTGTGAATCAGTCTGGGTTATTTGTAGCATGTTGTCTACAAACTCTAAACCAAGTTGATCTTCTGCATATTCTAAGAAGCTTCTAAAGATAAGGCCTTTCATTAGATTTTAAAACAATTTTGAGAAAACTAATCATATGATTAATCAAGAATATTAACACTAGTTCTTAAGGATAGTTTTGGACCTGTACTTTTGATTATATTCTGTCAATCGATGACTTGATTGTGTCCTTTATACCAATGGTTTACTCAATTGATTTGATTAACATGGAGTTATCCAATCAATCAGGAGAAAAGCATGAAAAAGATATTATTGATAGATGACGACCAAGACATCTTATTCTTACTGTCAAAAATAATAGAAAGGCATACAGGCTTCTTTTTAGCAACGGCAGAAAATGGTCAAGTTGCAAAGTCAAAATTAAAAAATAACAACTGGGATTTAGTTATCACAGATGTCAATTTACCTGACTGCACAGGGTTAGATATTGTTAGTTTCGCAAGAAGATACAATTCCCTGACTAAAGTATTGATGATTACTGGTAGTGCTGACGCCAATGTTGTTATTGAGGCATTGAACCTTAAAGTTGACTCCTATTTATTAAAACCATTTGATTCAAATCAATTTTTAGAACGTGTAAACGATTTGGTTAATATGTCTAAACAAATCATTTTACCCAGAAAAATCTTGGCCATAGGCGCACATCCTGATGATGTGGAAATCGGCTGTGGAGGTACATTGTTAAATCACAAGATGCAAGGTGATCAGGTATCAGTTTTAACCCTGTCAAATGGTGAACAGGGGGGGAATCCATCGGTCAGAGCCTATGAAGCTGAGCATGCATCACATGTGCTAGGAGCCAGTTTAACTTTATGTGACTTAACAGATACCAATATTTCTGCAGGCAATGAAACAATTTCAACAATTGAAAAAGTGATTGCAGAGATTAAGCCTGATTTGATTTACACACATTCCAATAATGATGCGCATCAAGATCATCGGAATGTCCACAAAGCAACCATGGTAGCTGGCAGGGCAGTCTCATCCATAGAGTGTTACCAAAGCCCGTCAGCTACCATTGAGTTCAAACCTTCGAGGTTTGTTGATATATCAAAACAAATGAAAAGAAAGTTGAGTTTAATTAAATGTTATGAAACTCAAGTTAATAAATGTGAATACCTGAAAAGTTCTTTTATCAGAGCCAATGCTGAATATTGGGGCCGATTTGCGAATTATTCCATGGTTGAACCCTTTGAAGTAATCAGGAGCGTATGATGAAAAAGTTAAATGTATTAATCACAGGAGCTGGCGGTGCTGCTGCCATTGCTTTCTACCAGTCAGTTAAGTGTATGGACATCAATGTGTTCATGGCTGATATGAGTACCCATTCAACCGGACTTTATCTGGTTAAATCTTCAAATAGGTATTTGTTGAAAGCCGCTAAAGACCCAGGTTTTATAGATGATTTATTTCAATTCTGTATCAATAGCAATATAGATGTGTTGATTCCAACAGTTGACTCTGAATTAAGCAAAGTAACAAAAAACAGTCATTTATTCGAAAACAATGGAATCAAGGTTGTGAGTTCTCATCACACCAGTATTTCTCATGTTATCGATAAATACAAACTGATGACCAGTTTAGAAGGTGATTTTGAATTGGCTTGGTTTAAGAGTTATGACGAAGATTTAGATGTCAACGAGTTGGTATTTCCCTGCTTAGCAAAACCCAAGTGTGATTCAGGTTCACGCGGTATAAAAGTAATTAATTCAGTTGAAGAGTTGCGAAGTCTTCCTTTAGATGACTCATATTTAATACAAGAATATTTGCCAGGGAAAGAATATTCGGTAGATGTTTATTTGAATGAAAAAAATCATGCCATAGCAAGTGTTGTCAGAGAACGGGTGAAAATATATGGTGGTGTTGCGGTGGTTTCAAAAACCATAGAAATGCCGGAGTTAAGTTCAAAGGCAGCTCGTATCGCTGAACATTTAAAACTACGCTATGCCGTTAATGTTCAATTCAAATTGAACGAACATGGAAAACCATGTTTGCTGGAAATTAATCCAAGGTTTCCTGGTACCGCTTCACTGACAGTTGCTGCAGGTGTCAACATGCCAGAAATGTGTATTCATGAAGCCATGGGTCATAAGTTAAAACCGTACTATTCATATGAAGAAATTGCGATGGTCAGATATTGGCAAGAAGTCTTTATGCCTATCAGTGAGTTTGAGAATGAAAAGGACGTGGCTTTAGCATGATGACTTCAGCGCTCAATATCGTCATGGTATGTTTTGTCTTTCTGGGCTGTATACCTTTGATTGTGTCTTTGTATCAGTTTTTATTGATTGGTTTGCACTCATTCAAAAACCACTACCGTTTAACTGGCTGTCATTTTCCTCGGGTATCCATATTGGTACCCGCATGGAATGAAGTGAATGTGCTGGACTCGACCATTGAAAGCTTGATGGATATGTCTTACCCAAAAGGTCGCATGAGAATTTATATCATTGATGATGCCAGTACAGATGCCACCCCAGAGTTGATGCAGGAAAAAATGAAAAAATATGCAGGTAACGTTTTCCATATTCGTCGACATAAAGGTGGAGAAGGCAAAGCGCATACACTGAACCATGGTATCAATGAGGTTTTAAGTGAGCCTTGGTCGGAAGCTTTTTTAATCATGGATGCTGATGTGCTGTTTGAAAAAAATGCTTTAAGGAAAATGGCACGTCATTTAAAAGATCCAGAAGTTGGAGCAGTAACTGCTTATATTAAAGAAGGCAGTCGACCAGGAATTTTAATGACGAGCTTTATTGACTTTGAATATATCACTGCACAAGCTGCTTCAAGAAGGGCGCAAAATATTTTGGCTTTTATGGCATGTTTAGCTGGAGGCGCACAACTACATACACGTGAAAATCTTTTAGCCATAGGTGGAAGAATTGATACAAGTTCGTTGGCTGAAGATACATTCACAACCTTTAAAACACAGTTAAATGGTAGGAAGGCAATCTTTGACGGCAATGCCATAGTATGGGCTGAGGAACCAGACAATATTGATGGCTTGTGGAAGCAGCGTCTAAGGTGGGCCAGAGGTAACTTACAAATTACTAAACAATACAGCCATTTATGGCTTAACTCGAAAATGCACGCTCATTTAGGCTCGGTGAGTTTTTCATTTATTTGGTTTTCAATACTACTCATGCCAATTTTTATGATATTGGCATCGATTGGTTTGGCAAGCTTATTTTTTTTAGATTTCCCATTGTCATGGCAGTTGTTCAAAATGTTTTGGATATTAAATGTTGTTGTGTATGTTTTTGTCACTTTATTTTCTTTTTTAATAGACCCTGTGAGTGCTAGGCAGTCCTGGGTTGCAGGTATCGTTTTTCCTGGCTTGATTTCACTTTGTATCATTGTTTTATCTTATATTCCCGGGCTACTCGAATTTCTTATTCTTGAGAACAAAAAGCATCAAACTTGGAAAACTTTAGAATTGACATCGATGATGATTATTTTATTTATGTATCTTTGGTTGTCATTGAGTATGTTGGCTGCTTATGGAGCCAAAGTAATTGAAAAAATTCGGTTTTTGAAGTGGCTAAGTAAGCCCATGTTGCTCATTTCTGGGTATGGGCCTTTGCTGTGTGCTATCACATTTAACTCATATATTTCGGAGCTTAGGGGTAAGGAAATGAAGTGGGACAAAACTGAGAAGACAGGGAAGGTTCAAATTAAATCATGAATGATCAAGAGACTTATTTAAAGGAATTGAATGAGGACATGCAAGTCGAAAAAAAGTTATGGAAAAAAGAAATTTTGGTGTTTTCAGTATTAACAGCATTGGTTGTTGTTAGAGAGGTATATTTAAATGAATGGTTTAATTTTGGTGTTTAGTTTAATGGTGGCTTTTGTGACTGAAGCCTGCCAGTTTGAAAAGGCTATGGATAGGTTCAAGGCTGGTGATTATGTGACCGCATCTGCGCTTTTTGTAATTTGTGAGGCAGGCGAGGAATATCAAAAAGAGTCTGCCTTTTTTCATGCGATCAGTTTGCGTCATTTAGGCCAAACTTCTCAAGCAATTGAACAGTTTGAGAGAGCACGGGTTTTAGATCCCGCCAATTTAAATGTGTTAAATGAACAGGCAGTGACTTATGAGCAATCACAACAGTTATTAAAAGCGCAACAAGCTTATGGCGAAGTTCTGGCGGTTGAGCCTCATAATTTTGCTGCGCAGTTGGGTGTGGCAAGAATGTTACATTGGCGAGGGAAAATTGTTGAGTCTATTAAACGTTATCAAGCCCTTCAGGCGCGAGAACCAGATAAAATACCGGTTAAGCTAGGACTGGGTTTTGCATTGGTTGCTAACTATGCTTTGGTTGAAGCAAGACAGTTGTTTGATTCTGTTTTATTAGAGGCGAGTGATAATAGCTCAGCTTTGTCGGGGATAGATATGTTGAACAAGATAACTAAAAATCAGTTACAGCTAAAGCATCAGTTTAATACCGGTGACAGCACACAAATTAAATCAACATCTCTGTATTACAAGCACCAAAAAAATCATAAAAGCAGTTGGGGGGCTTCCTATCTATACAATGATTTAGGTATCAATCCAATTTTAGAAAATGGTATCAGAGAGAACAGAACAGTTAACAAAGAGTTGGCCTTATTTACGGCTTACCAATTTACTCCGAAGTTTAATGGCATGCTTAAGATTGCTAACCGATTCAGGTCTGATAACAAAGACATCATCAAATCTCAATATGAGCTGGGGTATCGATTCAATAATTCATTATCAGGCCACTTCGGACAAGTCAATGAATGGTCCAGTGGTAACCTTTTAAATATATTGACCTTCACTGGTGTTGAATATGTTAAACCAGATAATTTCAGCCTCAGTGCCCAAGTTTATTACTCAAGTGATGATGAATTTGGCGACAGTCAATCACTGTCTTTAAAATACAAAAAATACTTTTCCAAAAAGTCATGGGGTCAAGTTGGAGTGAGTCAGCGTTTTGCAACTAATCAGAAAGCCACTACAGTTTTTGGTAAGTATTCATGGCGATTCAATAAAAATACATCTGTGTTTATTGACGCCGTTGCTAATTTAGAAGAGCATCAGTCTTCCGTTGGGCTTGGGATTAATCATGCATTTTGAGCGATCAACAATTCTTGTTGAGCGTTGAAATAAGAAATGTCAAAAATGTTCTTTAATGAACCATGTGATTGCGCATTTAATTAATTTGTGTTAAGTTGCTATTTGAATTTTTGAATTAACTGGGGGGATTATGAAAAAAATAGCTGCATGTATATTCATACTGGCTTTCAATATCAATACAGCAAATTCAGCGGTATGCCCGACTGATGCTGTTTTAAGTGTAGAGTGTAACGTGGGATCTGCGCTAACTCATATCAAGAATAAGCATTGTAAAACACCTGGTAAAGGTGCAGAGCAGTTTTCTAAGTATTATTGTACTAATTTAATCCAAGCCTGTTTAGTTGCTACAGAAGTACCGGATGCGAGCTATCCAAATAATTGCTATAAAAAAGGGGAAGATGGTGAGATTGTAGGTTATACATCAGACGGAAAACCGACCAATTGCTACCATGTGAACTTTGAATCGGGTAAAGGTATAGGGACTATGAAACTGAAAACAATGTATCCTGACCAAGATAAATATTGTACGCAAAAATAAGAATAACCAGACGAATGAAATAGCACTCAATTCATTCAGCTCAAGTCAGTTGGTGCTCGGTCATTAATTAACTAAAGTTTTAATAGCGGCTTTACTGAGATGTAATAGTAAGTTCATCATTTCAGTAAAGTCTTTTGCTCCGCCGTGAAAAGGGTCGGGAACATAGTCCAGTTCTGAATCTGGTAGATATGAAATAAATTCAACGATTTTATGTGTCATGTCTTTTGGACAAATTTTCAGTAAATTCTCTTTGTTTTTTTTATCCATAACCCAAATGAGGTCATAGTAGGTAAAGTCGGATTCTTTGACTTGTCTACACCTTAATGCAGAGAGGTCTACATTGATACTTTGAGCAGCTTCTATGGCTCTGTTATCTGGTGCTTTTCCTATATGAAAATCATGGGTGCCAGCAGAATCAATTTCAAATAAATGGTCAATACCTTGTTTTACTAATAGACTTTTAAATATGCCTTCGGCACTGGGAGAACGGCAAATGTTGCCATAGCATACGAACAATATTTTTTTCATAGGTTTAATTAGATAGAATGTAAAGTTTGAAGGTGTATATCAATAATACTCTTGGGTAAAAAACTGGCTTTAAATGAATTTTCTATCAAAGTGATGATGTCACTGTCGGATAAATTAACAGCTTCAGCCAACTGAAGAAAGTTTTCATTTATATATCCGCCGAAATAAGCTGGATCATCAGAATTGATGGTTGCCATTAAGCCTTTTCTAAGCATCAGTTTAATTGGGTGTTCTTGAAGACTTTTTACCACTTTCAGCTTTAAATTAGACAGCGGACAAACAGTTAAAGCGAGGTCCGCTTTAGCAATTTGCGCGGTCAGGATGTCATCATCCAAACAACGGTTACCATGATCAATGCGGTCGACTTGGAGTAAATCGATGGCTTGTTTAACATAATCAGCTGGGCCTTCTTCACCGGCATGTGCCACCACTTTAAAGCCATCTTTCCGGGCTTGAGCAAATACCTGTTGGTATTTTTCCGGAGGGTGACCCATTTCAGACGAGTCTAGACCGATGCCTAAAATTTTATCTTGGTGTTTTAAGATTTTTGGGTATAAGTCTAAAGCATCTTGTTCCGGTAAATGCCTCAGGAAACAAGCAATGATGTGGAAGCTTATGCCTAATTGTTGTTGGCCATCATCAAAAGCTCGGTACAAACCGTTGATGGCCGTTTCAAATGGGATGCCCCGATCGGTATGAGATTGAGGGTCATAGAAGATTTCGGTATGAACAACATGATCTTGTTTGGCTTTTTCTAGATAGGCCCAGGCTAAATCGTAAAAATCTTGTTCGGTTTGAAGTACTGAACAACCTTGGTAATAAATGTCGAGAAATTCTTGCAGGTTGTTAAAGTTATACAAAGCTTTTAATTCATCAATTGATGCATATGGCAGTTCGATACCATTGCGTTTGGCCAGTTTGAACATCAGTTCAGGTTCTAAGCTGCCCTCAATATGCATATGAAGCTCTGCTTTGGGCAGAAGTTGTATTAATTCACTCAAAGTAGTAATCCTGTATATTGGCCTATATATTTACCTATGTTGTATCCAGCTAAAAAGATAATTACCAGCCATGTGATTAAGGTGCCATAGAAGCGGCCAAAGGTCGCCCCTTTGCCATTTACTAATCCACTTGGGTGAATCAAACGTGCAATGACCAAAGCCACACCAACGATATGAAGTATGATTGTATTGCCGCCATTAATTTCGCATACAGCAAGTAAAATCAGTGCAATGGGGATGTATTCTACAGCATTTTGTTGAGCACGTATGTGGCGGATGCCCATTGCATCACCGCCATCGCCAATATCAACTTTTCTCCCACGGCGGAATTTAACCACGTTAAAACAAAGCCATAAAATAATGATGGCTAAAATTGATGCATATAATCCAGTGATGGGTAACATGTCTAAATCTCCTTTGATGGTTTGGTGTTTATAAATTGAGTTGGACTTAATTTTTTGGCGGGATTAATGATTGAATATCGACCTTGATTTAGTTGTATATTGGTGATACTGATTTCAGGGTCGTGAGTAAAAAATAACCTAAGATTGCTATTGATTACATGTTGCAAGAAATCAGTTTTTTCGTCAATCAATTGTTCAGGGAAACGGTCATACCCCATAGAGATTGGGATGTGAACCCATGCCGAACCTGGAATTAAATCACTGGCAAATATCACATCGCCAATTTGTGCGTGCATCAGGCCAGGGGTGTGACCATCGGTGAAGATGAAACTCACTTTATCACCCAACAGTTCATGATGTTTTCTATTAACTAAGTGCAAGTGTCCTGAAGCCTGTAATAATTCATGCAATACCGGAATAAATGAAGCGCGATCTCTGGGGTGAGGTTTTAAAGCTCGCTGCCAATGGTCAGCGCCGACTAGGTATTTAGCTTTTTTAAATACCAATTCGGGTTCTTGATTCTCTTGCCAATTGGTTAACATGCCGCCAGCATGGTCAAAATGTAAATGGCTTAGTACCACAATATCAATATCATCTGGTTTGAACCCAAGTTGACTGAGTGAGTCAATCAACACATGGGCATCTTGATAAACACCAAAACGCTGCTTTAGTTTAGGCTCAAAAAAGTTGCCAATGCCAGTTTCAAATAATACATTTTTGCCATTTAAGTCAGTAACTAACAAAGCACGACAGGCTAATTCCATGCGATTGTGCTCATCAACTTCAACCCAACGCGACCACAAGGCTTTGGGTACATTACCAAACATGGCTCCAGCATCAAGCTTCTGTCGGTTGCCTTCGATTGAATACAATTTCATTCGATAATTGTATCATTACTTGATGATATGAAAACAGTGTTTGTATTAAGGAGGGTTGTTAATCAACGCTCCTTAATGGTTTGGTAAATTGCTAACTGAATTGACGTCTGAAAGTAATGCCAACACCAAGCATTAATACAGCCAATAACAGTAATGACCAAAGTTTTAACGTGGGAACAGAGACTGGTATACCGGAAACACCCGAACCAGATAGGATGATCTCATCTGGGTTGGTGGCTGCATTACTTGTAATCGAAATCACATCATCAAATGCACCTATCGCAGTTGGGCTGAACATCACTTCAATCTCACAGGTGTCGGCTGTTGTCAGGGTAATTGGTGAGCTTAAACAACTTCCTCCACCTAAAGTGAAAGGTGCCGATGGTGCTGTGGTGGCTATGAACTCTAAACCTGTGTTGCCGGTATTGGTGGCGGTGATTATGATAGATTCCGTGGTGTTAACGTTGACTGCACCAAAGTCAATGGTTGTGCTGCTCAAGGTGAGTTCAGGTTCTGGGGTTTCACAATCAACATTGACATTGTTAAGATTCGCGCCATTGACTTGTCCTGAGCCATTGCTTACGGTGCATGATTGTGTTGGCGTATTCGGCTGAGTAGAAACAGTCACTGCATAGTCACTTAAATCAGCCAATGCGGTATTAAAAGTAAAGGAACCATCAGCAGTAATTAATAAATCGTCTCCACCATTATTTTGTAAGGTTAATCCAGTGCCGGCTAGCCCAGAAACGGTGCCTCCGATGGTATGGGTTAAGCTTCCACTTAATGAGAACAATAAATCGGAGGCCGATCCAGAACCAATGTTACAAACCGTTCTTGCAGGTGACCATGTGGTACAACCTGTTGCGAAGCCATCGTCAGGGTTTAGCCAATGAGCCTCTGCGCCTGTTACGGTTGCTGAAGTTGACCAA
>CALLLZ010000062.1 GCA_938008005.1 uncultured Marinicella sp.
GTAAGACCTTGGAACAAGTAGTGGCTGCAAACCCATTAAAAAAATACCATGATGAATGGAATTGGGGTTTTATTACCACCGAAAGGATGACCACTCAAATGTATAACGGCTTGTCCCAATCAGACAATCAAATTAGCTACCATGATCATTCACATTGATCAGCGATAAATAGCACTGAAAAGCCAATCTATTCAGGTTGGCTTTTTTTATGTTTAAAAAACCAAATTATGCTTGTTTATAAGTGGGGTTGCCCCAATAAAAGAAGCGTCTAAAACCTGCCAAGTTACCATGATTACAACCCTGAAAAATATCCATAACAATAAAGTGTTTGAATGGTCGGTAGTTACTGTCATTATCCTTTCAGCACTTTTAATAGGCGCTAAAACATATCATCTACCACCTTATATGATATCGATCCTAACGTATGCGGATATCGCTGTTACGGTATTTTTTTTGGTGGAAATCTTAATACGTTTTATCGCATCTGATGATAAAAAGAATTTCTTTAAAAGTGGCTGGAATGTCTTTGATGCCTTGATTGTGGTGGTCAGTTTGATTCCGATTGAAGATTCGGAAATGGCACTGATTGGACGATTGGTTCGGGTTTTTAGGGTGTTGCGAATGATTTCAATCGTTCCAGAACTGAGGATTCTGATTAATTCACTACTCAAAGCCATGCCACAGTTATCATATGTGATGTTACTTTTATTCATCATTTTTTATATTTATGGTGCAGTTGGTAGTTTTTTCTTCAGTGAAATTAACCCAGTGTTATGGGGCGATATAGCCACCAGTATGCTGACTTTATTCAGGGTGATGACATTCGAAGATTGGACCGATGTGATGTATGAGACCATGGGCAATTATCCTCTCAGCTGGACCTTCTACTTATCGTTTATCTTTTTCACTGCTTTCGCATTCTTAAACATGGTGATCGGTATCGTGGTTAACGTGTTAGAAAAAGAAAATGCAGCCCATGAACGCCAACAACTACTCGATAATCAAGCCGAAGAGATGACTCAACTGGATGAAATACAAACTGAATTGAATGAAATAAAAGCCATGTTAAAAGCTCAACAAAACACGTCAAAATAAGATCACCTTCTGCAGGTCAGTTTAGCTTATTGCATTGTCATCACTTGAGGCAAGTTGGGCCAATGCTTTATTGCTTAGGTAATAACCTTGCCACTCCTCATCAGCCTTAGCCCCTAATTGTCGATAAAACTTTGATGCTGCTTCATTGCTATTCAGTACATCCCATTTAATTTTGCTGCCATTATTTTCAATACATATAGCAGCTGCACGGGCCATCAACCTCCCACCTAGTTGTTGAGACCTTGCAGCAGGTTCTACAAACAATTCTTTGATGATCATCCATGGCCTTAAATCGTAAGTAAATGGTAAGTAGTAATAAGTTAATATACCCATCAATTTACCATCAACACTTGCCACCAAAACATTAAAGTCCTGATTTTTAAACAGACGTTGAATCAACTCTTTTTCTGTTACTTTAAAATCATGGATGTATGATTCAAATTCAGCCAATCCGATCATCAGCCTTAAAACATCCTTTGATTCATGTAATTCAGGCGTTCGTATTTCAATACTCATTTGGTTGGCTTAAACAGGTTAAAGCCTTCATCTATCCATCCGGTAACACCTCCGATCATTTTTTTGACTGGTCTATTTAATTGAGCAAATTTAATAGCAGCTTTTTCCGTTGCATTACAATGAGGTCCAGCGCAATAAACTACGAACAAAGTGTCTTTAGGGTATTGAGAAAGGTTATTTTCTTTGATCTTATTTACGGGAAGAGATAAAGCACCAGTGATGTGAGACTGTTTGTATAAGAGTTCGCCCCTAACATCTAACAGAACAAAGTCGGTTCGTTTGTTGGTCATTGCAAAATGCACATCCCAACAATCTGTTTCAAATTTCAATAGTTTTTCAAAATGAGCCAAAGCATCCACACTACTGGCAACACCAGTTCTAGAAACAACTGATAACATATAAAACTCCTATTCGGTTAATTGAGTGTTCATTGTAGGAAGATTGAGAGTTAATCTCTATTGGCTTATAAGACAATATACATTAAAATCAAGCCAAATTCTGCAAATCGACTCTATATTGAAGTTTTAAAACTTCTAACACAGGTCAAAGATAACTTATAACATGTATAAAACAGGTATTTTAATTGATCAAAATCCACCACTTTTTGAACTTGGTATAGCCACAGAACTCTTTTCAGTTGAGCGTCCTGAATATGAAAACTGGTATAAAGCGCAAGTAATCACTTTTACTGAAAATAAAATCAAGACAAGCGGTAATATAGAAATCACTGCCAAGATAGTGAGGTCATTACAAGCTTATGACAATTTAATTATTCCAGGTTGGCAAACAGAGACACCTGAAACCAGAAAAAACATCATTGATGAATTAATTAAATTTTCTTCAAGCCGTAAACGAATACTGACTTTCTGCTCGGGTGCATTTTTATTGGCTGAAACCCAACTTCTGGATAACAAAAAAGCGACCACACATTGGCGTTATGCCACAGAATTTAAACAAAGGTATCCCAATGTAATTCTCTCAGAAAATGTGTTATATGAACTGAATCCATACTTTGGTTGTTCTGCCGGTAGCGCTTCGGCCATAGACTTGAGTTTGGAAGTGATTAGGCAGGATTTTGGTTATGAAATAGCTAATCAGGTTGCCAGAAGAATGGTAATGGCGCCGCAAAGAAATGGTGGTCAATCACAATTTGTTGAAACTCCAGTGATTACCCATAATAATTACTTTACCAATACTTTAGATTGGGCAGTCGATAATTTAGCTAAAAATTTAAGTGTCAATGATTTAGCCAATCATTCAAATATGTCCAGAAGAAATTTTGATCGTTTATTCAGAAAGTCTTTAAATATGAGCCCCAAGAAATGGTTAGTAAGACAACAGATTAATCATGCAAAACGTTTATTAGAAATCACTGATAAAAAGATTGAACAAATAGCAATTGAATCTGGCTTTGCTAATGCCATGAGTATCAGGCATCATTTCAGAACGCTCTTAGCGATATCTCCAAATCAATATAGAAATCAATTTTCAAAGTGATACTTCAACTATGCCCACTTATTAGGGTATGGATACATGTAGCTAATCAAGTCAATAAAGCAACAAAGTTACACGGTTTATGAGTGCTATCCAGTTGTTCACTTAAAATTTTTGTCCATGCGGTGTTACAAGCTCCGGTAGAACCAGGCATAGCAATCACTATGGTACGATTAGAAATTCCTGCCAAAGCCCTCGATTGGACAGTTGATGAGCCGATTTCAGCGTAAGAAATCTGCCTGAACAATTCACCAAAACCGGGTATTTTTTGTTCTAATAATGGTTCAATGGCGTTTGGAGTTACATCCCTTTCAGCGAACCCAGTGCCACCAGTTATGACAACAACATTAATGTCTGCTTGATGAATCCATTTTGAAACGACCGCTCTGATATGAAATAAATCATCTTTTATGATCAATTTATCTTTAATTAAATGGCCATCTTCTTCTGCGCATGATTTAAGTTTTAAACCAGAAGTATCGGTTTCAGCTGTGCGGGTATCGCTGACGGTTAAAATGGCAATATTTAAAATGGTTTTTGACATGCTGTACGGATCGTTTGATTAAGTTTAAAATTATAACCAATGAATGGTAAAAATTTCGAGCTCAATTTTTAAATTGGGTATCAAATATTATTTGATGGATGTATGTTTAAGTAATGCAATAGAATCCTCGTATTTTTTCTGCATCATACTATCTTGCGGGTGATATGCAGACATCTTTTTTGCCTGCTTTTCAGCAATCTGTAAAGCAGTGTGACCGTCTTCATCTCTTAGGTTTGTATCAGCATCATATTCAAGTAAGCTTTTAATCATATGGTGTTGCCCTAGTTTGGCTGCATGCATCAATAAAGTGGTCTGATTTTCATTGCTCTGATTGATGTCAATGCCATCTTTGATGGCTGCTGTCAGTGCAGCTTGCGCAAAATCGTTTCGCAGCATTTTGATGGCGGCATCATCTGGATTTTGTTTGAATGTGATGGGTGTGGTTAGGTTATTGTAGATGAGTTGATAACTTAAAGATTTATTGGGATTGAAACTTTGTGATAAGTCAAAGCCCATTTCTTCTAATGAATTAAAAATTGTAAAAGCATTTTCCAAGGTGGTTAAATCTGCTCGATCAATGACTTTGGACAATGCTGAAAACAAATATTCATGCTCATTGATCGGAGGTAAGGTTAAACCATGACTGCGTAACAAGGCCATTAATTCGGGTTGGTTGCCAGAAATCAGGTTAACCCAAGTACTTTTTGTAGAAGGTATATCAGTGCCTTTGTCGATCAGTGTTTGGATGATGTCGAGGTTGCCACCACGAACAGCTTGTGCGAATAAATCATCGGCTTTCCAATCTGGATAATCGGAAGGGTTTAATGGTTTCAGTAAGGCTCCTTGTTCAAGTAATAGGTCAAATATAAGTTGATCACCGCGGTTAGCCGCTTGGATCAATGGTTGTCCAAAATATGAATTTTCCGAACCCATAAGTCCATCTGGGTCCATGCCTTTATTCAACAGTGCTTTGACCAAGTCATACATGCCAAATTGAGCGGCCAGTTGTAAATTACTTTGTCCATATTCGTAAGGAATTAAAGGGTCGGCACCATGTTCAAGTAAAAAGAGGGCAATTTTCTGGTTGTTACTTTCTTCTATGGCGTAACTTAATGGTTGGCTATAATATTCAACATTGAAATTCAGTTTTGGTTGGTGGTGGTTTATCAGCATCTTTAACCAAGGAAAAGAGTCTTCATCAGTCATCAATAACTCAATAAATCGTTTATCTCGCCATTCATCTTCGCCAAAAGTGTATCGTTTTATAAATCGCTCAATTGATGCGTTATCTGACGATTCCAACGCTTGGTAGAGTGGATGAAAATAGTCTTCCCAGCGATAACTGTAACCTTCATCTATTCTCAAAGATTGTGGATAAAATAGGTCAAAATCTAAATAGTTATATTGTTTTAACTCACAATCAACAATCATTCCATGTTCTCGATAAACTTGGGTTCCTCTTTGGGTTCTGTTATACCAACCATCATAAAGTATGACTGAGCTGTCAGGGAACAAGCACATCGCCATATGTATACCTTGAGTCATCAACATCATCAACGCCTCTACTTGTCCATCCACACAAACTAATAAGTCTTCAATAGACTGAGTCTGTGATTTATTACAACTATTGGCTTGTTTGATTTCATCTTTGGGTGTGGAATTCAGGTGATTTGCAACTTGGTGAATGATTGAAACAGTTTTAGAACACAGTTGTTGCGAGTCGGTTTTTTCAACTGACTTGATCAATGCCAGGCAAATGGGCAAATACTGTTGCTTAAAACTTGGGTCAACTGAATTTAAATCATATTCATCAAAACTCAAGCTGAAG
>CALLLZ010000063.1 GCA_938008005.1 uncultured Marinicella sp.
GATTGACTTCTCGATTGACTTCTCGATTGACTTCTCGATTGACTTCTCGACTGGCCTCTCGGTTTTCTCCATACACACTGAACTGCATGATCAACAGTCCAACATACATTGCGTTCTTAATTTTGTTTAGCATATTCTTGCTCCTAAATAATGTCATTTTCCTGAGCCAATTTTTGTTTCATTGCTTTGATTTGAAACATCAGGTTATTTGATATTGAATCATTGACCCAGTTGGCTTGGGGTTGTTGGCCATGGCTTTGGTTAGGGATACCTTGAGATGATTTAGTATCATCTGAATCATTGGCATACTCCAATAAAATCGGCTCTAAATCCTGTAAAAGTTGTGTGGTGAATTGGCCTTCATGTTTGGCCAATGCTTGTTTAAAAATTCGGTTCGATGACAACAGTCTTTGTGCCATTGCTTGGTTGTTATAACTGCCGTTGTCATTACTGACTTGCGTCAGAAATATTTCACTTTGGGTCAAGTGCAGCTGAATATTTTGTGCCAACAATTGTTCCTGTAGGTCAATACCTAAAACATGGTCATTTTGTTGTCTTCCTGCATAAAAAGCCACCGCCACTAACCCCACAACAACGGCAAAACTTGCCAACGAATATTGTGGCATCAAGACAAGGTTTTTTAACTTTTCTAACCAACTGATGTTTTTTGAGTGCCCTTTGACTGGCTCAATGACTAACTTCTCGGAAATTTGATTCCACAATTGTTGCCCATAATCTTCAGGCAAATCAGGTTGGCTTTGTGCTTGTTCAATGGCATTCATATCTGCCTCCAATTGGTCAAGTCGTCGACAAGTCTCATCGTTTTTCAAACAATCATCCACCTCTTGCTGTTTGGCTTCTTTGAAAAAAACCATCATTAGCTTTTCATCACTGATGCATTCATCTTTTGTGGGCTTGTCATTTGTTGGTTTCATAGGCTCACCTCTGAGGTCAATTGTTTGCGTAGCTTTTGTACTGCACGAAAAAGGGTTTGTTTGCAGGCGTTGGCATTGATGTTGAGCACTTGTGCCGTTTCATTGATCGAATAACCTTGATGATGTTTCATGGTTACCGCCAATCGCTCTACATCACTTAAGTCAGTCATAGCCTGGCTCAGTCGTTGATTCAGATCTAATTGATCCTCAGCATTTAACTGGTGGTTTGGGATATCTACTTGAATGTCTTCTTGGTCTAAAGAGTCAGCCATTTGTCGATTGGCTTTGCGTAGATAATCAATTGCACTGTTGGTTGTGATACGCAACAGCCAAGTTGAAAATTTTGCTTGTGGTTGATAGCGGTTAATGGCTTGGAATGCTTTGATAAAGGTCTCTTGTGCAATGTCTTCAGCATAACTGGCATCCGCAGTATAACGATATGCCAAACGATTCACCGCTTGTGCATAATGCAGCACAATCAGACGAAAAGCCTGTTTATCCCCCATAGATGCTTGTTGCACTGTTTTGTCATCAATTTCATTCACCATGTCAGCTTAAACGCTGCACTCATCCATTTGGTTATTATTTTTTTTGAATTAATTAAAATTTATGACTAATTTCTTAAAAAATCCATTTTTTGCCAAACTTTTTGACTGAGTCCTGTACACAAACTTTCAATGTTATTGGCGGCTGAGACTATGGTAGGTTCTGGCAAACTCTCTGAAAACAAAGCGGCCAATTTGCCAATCAATGAAAACATTTCAGAACAGTAATCTAAATACCTTTGTAATTCAAAAGCAGTGATTTTTCGCTCTGGAGAATGTTGGGTTTTTTGGTATTCTGAATGGACTATAGAAGGGTCTTTTGTTAATTGGTGCATGTCAATTACATGTGCAAGTGACCTGAGTCGATGCAATTCCTTCAAAGCTTTCTGTCTCTTGATCCTGCTTTCAATAGAAAATAAGAAGAATAAAGCAGCACCAACCAATATCACATCATTTATCAAGGCTTCGGTTATTTGTATGACATCGGCTAATGATGGTTTGCTGAACTCCCATTCAATAATACTGATCGAGTAAATCAAAGTAGCCGCAAAGGCCATAACCACTATCAATACAGCCAGTTGAATCAAACGATTGGGTTTTGCAATGTATTTGATGTTTTGTTCAATTTTTTGGGCGCATAAATGGAGTTCTTCACACACACCACTGATACCAGTTTCAGGAAAACGATCATTAATACGAGTTAACAATTTTCCTATGGTTGCAGTGATTTTCTCAATTTTAAGTTCTTTGTACATCCCCGCATTTTCACACTTTTCTCAATGTCCAGTCAATACAGCTCAGTCAGCATGTATCAACCCTGCAACTAAATACCATTCAATTCAGTCTAAGCCAGTTTGTTCGTAGCACCAACAGTAGGGCCTTTAAGGCAGGCATCAGCGTAAAATTATAGTCACTCTACATCAACCGCTGATACCAACAAGGGGCTTTAAGCCACGATGTCTACGGACGAACTGGCTTAGACCTTTCTTAATACAATCAAAAAGTTAGGCACTTCAAGAAATTCCCAATCTCTGCGTCCCCTAAAGGGCCTACTGTTGGTGTAGCTTTTATCAATGGAGTGACCGTCAATTGCAAGCTCCGCCTCGCCTAAGAGCGCCTACTATTGGTGATATGAGAATTTCTTGAAGTCCTGAATGAGTGGTATTTAGTCGCAGGGTTAATATAATCAAATAAAATTATTTATCATTACCCATAACACCACAACAACCATTGATATGGCAAATACCAATCGCACTTTTCTTCCCGTATTTGGATGTTGCAACAGTGGTCGAATCACTTGACCGAACTGTAACCACAATAAGTCTATCAATACCACCACAATAAAACATACCAAGCCAGTCATTATGTAGGCCGATTTTTGATCGATGTAAGGCAACAACATCTGGCTATTAATTGCTGTCATAGCTGCGTAAGCTTTGGGATTGGTTAAATTCAATACCATACCATCAATAAAATTTGGAGGTACGCTGGCAATTGATCCATCTTTAATAATAGGTGAATAAGCAATCTTATAAGCAATGAACAGTAT
>CALLLZ010000064.1 GCA_938008005.1 uncultured Marinicella sp.
GAACTGCGAACCATTATCAGCCAGAAAAAATTCAGCAAAAACCAAGTCAAATCGATCACCGTCTAAGTTGGTGTTCTGTAATGTGAAGGATTCTTGAACTGTGTCAAGAAGGTAAACAAAGTTCCTTCTTTCTTCAGCTCCATCCCGCTGTGTACTGACTATGATGTAGCGACCATCCGAAGTGGGTGTTGAAAAATTTCTCAAGCTGGGCGCACCAACTGGTAAAACAAAACGCTGAACAGTCTGGTTCAACGTATCTTGGATAAACAGATCTGAACGCTGGTTATCATCACCAGCCACAATGTTCGATGCATCACTGGAATACGCTACGAAACGACCATTGGCTGATATTTTTGCCGCACTTGTGCTGCCATTAAGAGCCAATCCAGCTTGAACATCGGGCTGTGACAACCAGCTGAAAGCTTGAGCCATCAACGGGCCTTGAACCCATAAACTGGTTAACATCAGAACCAAACCAAATGTAATTTTATTCTTCATTTAAAATTCCTTCAAATCATGTCTTAAAAATAATTGTGACCAGCACGCTCAGCGTGATTTAGACACAAAAAATCAAGATGGAATTCTAAATAAATCGTTGATTTAGTTTCTGAAAAAGTTCTGAAAAAGTCCTGAAAGTTGATAAGTAAAGGGCTTCATGGGTTTTATATACTAAAAGTGAATGATGCTCAAAGCGCTCAAAAAACCATGAATCGTTGGCTTAAAAATTACAATAAACAGAGTAAAAAATATCGAACCTGATCAAATTAATGAATTTGATTTTTGAATAAATGTTGCATATCTCGAACAACAATCCTCGCAGAATGCAAAAAAATGACATTACTTAATGAGCATTCTAAAGAACAATGATTACAAGGCTAAATACAACAACCCATTTGGGTACAAAATTATTGTAGACAATTATTTTTTCTTGCGACGACGCCGTTTCTTTCCACTACTTTTTGAATCTTTGCTCTTATACTTTGAATCTTTCTTACCTGATTTCTTAAGTGAGTTTTCACCTTCCTTAGGTACCCGCTTAAGTTCGCCTTTGGCATTGATTTTACCAATAAAGTCGAAATCTATTTTACGGTCATCTAAATCAACAGCAGCAATTTGAACCATCAATTGGTCTGTCAACCTGAATTGGTTCCCTCCTCGCTCACCTGTCAACTGATGCTTAATCGAGTCATAATGATAATAATCATTAGGTAATGAAGTGACATGGATCAAGCCATCAACTTGATATTCTTTTAATTCAACGAATAGTCCAAATCGAGTGACCCCTGAAACAGTTCCAACCATTTCATCGCCAATAAACTGCTGCATAAATAAACACTTCAATCGTGCATCCACTTCACGAGAGGCAGTTTCTGCTCGACGTTCAGTCATCGAACACTGCGAATTCATTTCTTCCGCTTGTCCTTGGTTGTATATATATGGTTCGTTTTTGTGATAAACGATGTGATCAATCGCTCGATGCACCATCAAATCAGGATAACGCCTGATCGGTGATGTGAAATGTGCATAATGGGTCAATGCCAAACCAAAATGCCCCGCATTACTGGCCTCATAACTGGCCAGAGACTGTGAACGCAGAACCACCTGTTCAATCAGATTTTTATCTTCACGGTGTTGAATCTGGCTTAACAGTTTGGTTAAGTCCTTGGGTGTTGGATCATCCCGGAATTCAGGTGTCACTCCCAAGCCTTTCAAAAATGCCACCAAATCTCTGACTTTACTTTCCGGTGGTGAATTATGGCAACGAAATGAAGCTGGAATGTCATGTTTCTCTATGAATTTAGCGGCACAAACATTGGCCGAAATCATAAAGTTTTCAATCAGTTTATGTGCATCGTTGCGGGTGTATTGTTGGATGTCTGAAACCATGCCATCTTCACCGATTGAAATAAACACATCCGATGAATTAAACTCAATGCCACCACGCGCATATTTTTCTTGCTGTAACAACTTGAACAAATGGTACTGATGCTGCAAAGATTCCGTCACCGAATCAGGCCATTTTTCAAGATTTTCACCCGACTCTAAATACGCCCAAGCTTCATCATAAGTGATACGGGCATGTGAATGCATCAGGCCACGGTAGAATTCATAGGATTGAATTTCCCCCACACCATTGATGTGCATTTCGCACACCATACTCAAACGATCTACATTCGGGTTTAATGAACAAATGCCATTAGATAATTCCAGAGGTAACATCGGAATCACTTTACCGGGGAAATAAACCGACGTGCCCCGATTATATGCCTCTTTATCAAGTGGATAATCAGGGCGAACATAGGTAGACACATCAGCAATAGCAACCAACAACTTATAGCCATTATCTGTGGGTTCAACATATACAGCATCATCAAAATCACGTGCATCGGCGCCATCGATGGTCACCAAAGGCAGTGCTCTAATGTCTTTGTGTGGACCGATATGAGGCTCATCCACTTCTTTAGGAATTTGGTTGCGATACTGTTCAACTGCATCTGGCCAATCAGTTGGCAAACCTTCACTAACGATGGTCAACTGCATCGATAGTTCATGGTTCAATTGTTGACCCAGCACAGCGATCACTTCACCAAAAGCAGGGCGGTGTTTATCTGGGTATTTATTGATGCTAACGGTGACATAATCATTGTGCTTAGCCGAGCCCAAGACTTCATTCGGGATCATGATGTCACTGATACTGGAATTATCGGCTTTAACGTATGCCATACCTTCTTCATTAATTAAACGACCGGCTATGGTTGAATGCGCACGTTTCAAAACTTCGACAATAAAGGCGTCTGTTTTACCTCGACCTTTGCGAGCTGGTTGCACATCAGCCAATACCACATCACCATCCATCACCATGCGCATTTGTTTAGGGGTGATGAAAGCATCTTCTTCCAGTTCATCTGAAACCAAGAAACCAAAGCCATCGCTGTGGGCACTGATTCGTCCTTGGGTTAATTCTAATTTACTGCGAACACCATAACCACCACGGCGATTCACCAATAATTGGCCATCACGCACCATAGAGCGTAAACGAGTCCGTAAACCATCAAATTGTTCATCATTTTGGATGCCAATTTTAATCGCAATGGATTCTAATTTAAGCAGTTTCTTCTCTGCTTCTAAAAATTGAATCAATGCGGTTCTTGAAGGGATGGGGTTTTTATATTGTTTGACTTGATCTGCAAATTCCGGATCAGGGATATTAAAAGGATTCTTCATGGCGTCATTATAACGCAAGAATCTCAGCCATTTGGTAGGAATAACAAAAGTACTGCCATACTGAATGGAGCGAAACCAAAAGTAGCCCCCTTAAGGGCGGAATTGAAGGATCTGGTGGGTTTGGTGTGATGCCTTTTAAAAGCAGTGGTTGGCGTTAGGAGATTCTTCAACTCGCCTCTGACTCCCTCAGAATGAACTGTGCTTCAAGTCAACTACTTTTAAGCATAAATTGTCGAATAATCAACAATACTGACCGTCACAAAAAACCCAACCTAAGTTGGGTTTTACAGATCTTTAAAACCATTTTATCATTCAAAACCATCTACAAAAATAATTTCATTAGAATCAATAAAATAAGCGGTCAAGGTTTTACTCCGATCCACAATCAGGTCACAAGGGTTGTCACCGTTATCACAACCGCCAAACTCCTCATGCCAGCGATCAAACATGTAATTAGCACTAGGGTTGGCCACCATGGTTAAATCTGCACCCAAAGTCCTCATAAAATCACAATTATCACTGCAGTTAATCCCAGCTGTACCAGCGACCTGACCCAAACCAACCACCTGAATATTCAAGTTAATACTGGGCCCTCCTGATTGAAATAAAAAAGCTTCATCATGTCCGGGGTGGTGAGGTACTTCAGTCAAGTCATTTGGGTCCTCGACAGTAAATACCACACCTATTAGAGGTGGTGAAACACTTAAATCTTCAACCACTTGCTGCGTCCCAAAAAAACCTATTGGGTCATCTACCTGCATGCCATAACGATTGGTCGAAATGATTTGACTGCTGTTGTTCAATCGGTCATACATCACAATATCATCTTCGCTATCTGTATCGACAACAAAATCATTGCTGCTTACATCTTCGTATACATAGGAAATATAACGGCCTGAGTCAGATATACTGGGAGAGTCAGAAGGAATTCTGCCTCTGATGGGTAAGCCGGCGGTATTTTTAGAAGCCAAATGCACACTGTCATTGAGACGATCATAAAAAAACACTTGTCCATTCCCGGCATCGCTGAAATCATCAGTGGTTAAATTTTCGGCCCTTGAGTAAAAGGTTATGAATTCACCATTTTCAGCAATTGCAGGATCTTCTGAATGAGAGTTTCCCTCAACGCCAGCCGCTGTTTCACTGACCCTGAAAATATGGCCATTCGGAATTCTGCGCATAAAAACATCACCTCGATCATTGGTATCATTAGCAACTAAATTCTCAGAAGAAGAAGTAAAGACCACCCAGCTTTCAGGACCACTGCTGATGTCAACATGACTATTGACGCCACTGGCTAAACCATCCGTACCCTCTGAAATCAAAACAATGGAAGAGTCACTGGAATCGAATAAGTAAGCGTCAAATTCAGTATTCATATCGGCATTGCTGATCTGCTTTATAGATATAAAAACTACCTGACCTGCATTGTTCACTCGTGCATCCCTGCCTTCATCAATTTGTATGTAAATGTCATTATTTCGATCATACAAAAACACTTGCGTTGCACCTAAATTAATATTTCCAAAAGGTTGGTTAACATTTGACCGAAATACCACATATCGCCCAGATGCCGATATATCAGGATCAGAAGCAGAAATCCCAATGATTTGATGCTGGTTGGTGGTCCGGTCAAATAAATATGTATCAGAAGCATGTTCAGGGCTCACAATACCTTCAACCAAATTACCAGAACTGCTGGAATAAACCACCGAAAGTTGGTCACTGCTGACCCTAGGGTTACGCACATCACTGATGATGGTATCTGGATTGAACAACGGCACAGTAACTTTGGTGAATTCATTGTTGGTGTTTTTATGAATGAATACCTCTCTGTTCCCGCCAACAACTTGGCTGTTTAAATCAGAAGCCAATGTTGAGAATACCATCACACCACCATTCAATGACAGTTGTGGTGAGGAGCTATCACCATTGGCTGCTTCACCGACATCATCTTGAGTGAGCAAATCTAAAGCACCACTTTGAATCTCATAAGCAAACAATTGATCCCCAGCGGTTTGACCAATCAGATCAGGTGATGGTGAGATTAAAATGATGCGGCTGCCGTCTCCACTGATATCACCACTAAAAGAGCCACCAACTGTGACTTGATTGTTATTACTGTCTAAATTAATGCGACTGATGTCAGCACCATCAAAAAAGAAAACATCCCGCAGGCCATTGCTGTCATTGCTCACCAAATCACTCTGATTTGCCGAAAACACCACGGTACCTAGGTTACTCACTGCAGCATTAGATAAAAAATCATCATCGAAAGATGATTGCCCAACCGGAGTAACATTAACCAGAGATGTTACAGCGCTATCCAGATCCCTTAAATACAAGTTGGTACCATTGTTATTAATAACAGTGGTAGTCAAGTTTTTAGCTGCACTGCCTATCAATATATAACGACCATTGTCTGAAACATCAATTAAAAAAGCATCTCTATCGGCCGCAGTGGTGGCATCGATCGACGAAGTCAGCAACTTGTATGTGTTGGTGGATAAATCTTTTTGATAAACTTGATCCTTTGAAGAAGTGTGTAAAGGAGAAATGTTGTTTTCAGTACTGAATGTTATTTTTTGTGCGTCATCTGCAAATTCAATATGACCAAATGTCTCAAAAAAATCACCGCTGTTATATCCGCTGTAATTTACCACTTGGCCGCTTACCATGTCTTTGACATAGAGCATCGAAGTTGAACCATCGGCATCGGGTAGATTATCACTGTTACTGACAAAGGCTACATAACGGCCACCAGCTACAGGGGCTGAGAAGACACCTCTGATATCGTCTAGCTGCTGGCCTGATTGATTAACTGATACCAGTTTGGTCTCACCCGTTAATAGATCATGCCAGAACAGGTCTGCAGATTGATTGTCATCATTTTGAACCAAATTACTGGCCAAAGACAAATAAGTCACATAACGACCGTTGGCAGAAATTTTAGGTAAGCTGCTTAAGGAGTTACTGATGGGTCTGGAATCTGTTTCAATTTTAGACAACCAATGCAACACACTCGCATCAGCCACATGGGTCAGTAAAAAAATCATTGCTACCAAATATTTCAGTCTATTCATAAATTCACACACTTTTGTTTTGATTGTTGTCATGTTCACGCAATTGCGCAGATCAAACTAATGAAACCTCATTGTTCACAACTGTTTAATATAGCAAGCACTTGATTTCCAGGCCTGAAAATCACATCAAATTTTCATCAAATTTTCATCAAATTAAATGCTCGATGCTTTATAAGTCAATTTTAAAGGTACTGCTTATTCACACCTTTTTGATGGCATTCAAAAGGAGGTTTAATTGGTTCTTATCAGACATGTTAAAATACCTGATCTTTTCAAGCTCCAAACTCATGATCAAAGCAGAAGTAGTTGAAGACATCGTCAATAAAGTTGAGAAATTTATTCCTGAGGATTTAAAAACCATGCGTCAGGATTTCAGTCAAAACATGAAATCAATCTTGACCGCCACTTTGCAGAAAGCCGATTTAGTGACACGGGAAGAATTTGAAGTTCAAAAAGCGGTATTGGCCAAAACTCGGGCAAAACTAGAGGCACTCGAAAAACAGTTGGATGAACTGAACCCATAAATACAGCATTATAATAATGCACACCACTCCCGGCCAAAACTAACTAAAAAAGCCTTATGAAACGTTTATTTTTTCTGTTATTACTTTGGCCATGTGTCAGTACTGCCAATAATTCTCCGGTATTAAAAAAAAGCCACACCTTGAGCTTACCAACCATAGTACGTGCTTATTATGACAATAAACAGCAACTACAGGATATGAGCGAATTTGCAGACATTTGGCAAATAAACTCAAAACAAAACTATGCTTTGATACAAATCAAAGACCCAGATACTTTAAACCAAATTCATGATCTTAATGTTTCTATGCGTATAGATCACAACCGTGTGAAAGAACGCAATGAATCACTCAAGAAAATAATGAGCTCGATAAAAAATGACAGAAGCATCCCTGGTTTCACTTGTTATTCAACAGTAGAAGAAACATTTCAAAGAATGAACAACATGGTGACCAACCATCCCAATCTGGCTGAAATTGTTGACATCGGTGACAGTTGGGAAAAAATCAACCTAACCAATCAAGGTCATGACATTAGGGTTATTAAAATCACCAACCAAAGCATCACTGGCGACAAGCCAATTTTATTTTTATCATCGGCCATTCATGCCCGCGAATACGCAACTGCAGAGCTTAACACCCGTTTCGGAGAATTCTTATTGAACCAATATGGCATCGATGCCGATGTCACATGGATATTAGATAATCATGAAATTCACCTGCTATTACAGACCAATCCTGATGGGAGAAAACAAGCCGAAGCAGGTGATCTATGGCGCAAAAATACCAACCAAGATCACTGTGGTGTCTCCAGCATGTCACGTGGCGTAGATTTAAACCGAAACTACCCTTTTGAATGGGGTGTCGGCAGCTCCTCTACAGATGGTTGTAGTGATATTTTTCGAGGCCCAAACGAAGGTTCTGAACCAGAAGTTACATTTCAAATGGACTACTTAAGCCAAATTTATGCCGACAACAGGGGGGCAGATCCCAGTGATGCTGCTCCAGAAAACACCCCTGGTATTTTTGTTGACATTCACAGTTTCAGCCAATTGGTATTATGGCCTTGGGGATATACCACTGACCCAGCAGCTAATGATAATCAATTACAAGCATTAGGCAAGAGAACCGCTTTATTCAACCAATACAGACCGCTACCAGTTAATAATTTGGTAACAACTGGCGGTGGTTCGATCGATTGGAGTTATGGTGAATTGGGAGTGGCCTCTCTGGCTTTCGAACTGGGTACCAGTTTTTTTCAGGATTGTGACACTTTCGAGAATGAAATTTTACCAGACAATTTGGAAGCATTGTTATATCTAGCACGAGTCACCCAAGCACCTTATATTCAACCACTGGGCCCAGACATTGAATTGATGAATATCACTCCAAATGTCATCACAGCTGGTCAAACAATACATATTTCTGGGACTGCCAATGATGATCGTTACAACCAAACTGAAACGGCACAACCCTTTGAAACGGTTCAAACTGTTGTCACCACCATCAATGAAATACCTATGGTAGCGACATCTTCACAGACATTAGCGGCCACTGATGGTACATTTAATGAAGTCAATGAGGCGTTCACTGGCAGTATCAACACTTCAGCCATGAATTTAGGTAAAAACCTTGTATATGTGCAAGCAACAGATAGTAACAATAAAACCGGCGCCACCTATGCTGAATTTGTTGAAGTGGTTAACCTTAATGAGGTTGCGCAACTTAACGGTCAAATCACTGACATTTCTAATGGTCTAAGCATTTCTCAAGCACTGATCGAAATCAATCAATCAAAATCGTTTTCAAATACAACTGGTCAATACAATCAACTGGTTCAACCTGGAAGCGCAGACTTGGTGGTCAGTGCTGAAGGATTTGTCACCCAAACCATCAATGGACTTACCCTGACAATGGGCGACAGTTTTACTCAGGATGTTCAATTACAACCATTTTGCAACATTTTCGAAGATGACACAGAAAACGGATTTGGCGACTGGTCACCACAAAACCCATGGAGTATCGATGATGGCCAGTCAGTTAGTCCACAAAACTCATGGACCGACAGTCCAGATAGTGATTATGAAAACAATCTCAATGCGGCCCTCGAATCCCCGACAATCCACGTTAATCTAGCTGACTCCCTAGAAATTCAATACATGAGCCTTTGTGATACAGAAGCTGGTTTCGATTTTGGCCATTTCGAAATTCAATTTGATGGCGGCAATTGGCAAGAGTTGTCACAATGTAATGGCAGCACAAACTGGGTCCAAGTCAACCAAACCATCATCAAACCGACCAACGCCAACCAAATGAAGTTCCGCTTCCGCCTAACTTCAGATACTGCTGTGACAAGTGGTGGTTGGTCTATAGATGATGTAACTGTAAAAGCATCAGGGGCAGTCTGTGGCTTTATCAACCCTGATATTATTTTTACTGATGATTTTGAATAAATAACAATCCAAAGCCAATAACTTCACATAACCGGAAACAAGCGGTGCTTCCCCCACATAAAAACCAGTTAATGCAGAAGTTTCAATGGCATACCTCCTGATGGAATTGGCCTGTCTATCTACCAACAAAATCTGTGGCTAATTGCTTGAACTTGAGTTAAAGTACGCCACCCGCTGCTAAAAGCAGTTTTTATTGAGTGATAACTCATAAGCGTGCGCAAAACAGTCAATCTGGTATTTGTTGCACAACAAAAGTGCCCACAGAGAAGACTATGAAATTTACCGAACTTGGCTTGTCCAAGCCATTACAACAAGCCGTTGCTGAACAAGGTTACGACACCCCTTCACCGATTCAAGCTCAAGCCATACCTGCCGTTTTATCCGGCCGCGACGTGATGGCCGCCGCTCAGACTGGAACGGGAAAAACCGCTGGCTTCACCTTACCGATACTTGAAATACTCAGCCGCGGCAGATCAGCTAAATCAAACAGTGCCAGAACCTTAATTTTAACACCTACACGTGAACTGGCAGCTCAGGTTGAAGCCAGTGTCAAAACTTATGGCAAACACTTGAAACTAAAAACCACTGTTGTTTTTGGTGGCGTTAAAATCAACCCACAAATGCAAAGGTTACGCCGTGGTGCAGATGTATTGGTTGCCACACCAGGCAGGTTGTTAGATTTACACAGTCAAAATGCGGTTCACTTTAACGATTTGGAAATGTTGGTTTTAGATGAGGCTGATCGCATGTTAGACATGGGCTTTATTCACGATATCAAACGCATCATTCACTTACTACCCGGAAAGAGACAAAACCTGATGTTTTCAGCAACTTTTTCCAAAGACATCAAACAATTGGCTAAAACAATTACCAAAAACCCAGTTGAAATCTCGATTAACCCCGAAGTTACCACAGCTGAAAAAGTTTCGCAAAAAATGCATCCCGTGGATAAAAAGCGCAAAAAAGAACTGCTGTTACACCTGGTGGCTAATGGTCAGTGGCAGCAAGTATTGGTGTTCAGCCGCACCAAACACGGTGCGAATAAGATATCTGATTACCTGAATAAATTTGGTGTAACCTCTCTGGCCATTCATGGCAACAAAAGCCAGGGAGCCAGAACCCGTGCCTTGGCCGAATTTAAACAAGGGAAAGTTAGGGTATTGGTTGCTACAGATATTGCTGCACGTGGCATAGACATTGACTTGTTGCCTCATGTAGTTAATTTAGACTTACCTAATGTACCTGAAGATTATGTGCATCGCATTGGGCGCACAGGCCGAGCTGGTGCCGCAGGTGAAGCCGTTTCTTTGGTCAGTGCCGATGAGTTTGTGCAGCTGTTTGATATTGAAAAATTATTGGGCAATAAGTTGGAACGCGAGTTTGTTGATGGTTTTGAACCAATCCATGATGTGCCTGAATCAAAACAAGCCATGCGTGGACAATATGCTGCAAAACCCAAGCGACCAAAGCCTTATAAACAACAAGCCCAAGCCAAGGCCAAACAATACAAAAAAGACAGCAACAAGTTCAGGCAGCAGCTAGAGAATGACGCCAAGAAAAAGAAAAAACCTAAAAAGCCAAAAACCAGACCTTTTGTTAAAGCCTCTGTTAAAGAGAAATGGGCCAACCGTTCAGAAGAAGAAAACCAAGCTGCTTTTGCTCGCAGCCAAATGGCCAAACAAGGACAGCGACCTGGGCAAGGTCAGGGCCGAAAAGCCAACAATCCATGGAAAAAAGACCATTCTGGCAATCAACAGTCCAACAATGACGATGACAATCGTGGCAACAGCAAAACACCCTATAAAGGTAAAAACAGTGGATATAAGGGCCGAAAAAACAACCAAAACAAAAACGCCCAAGGAAACAGCCGATCAAGGTTCAAAGAACCTTTTGATGATGACACAAACTCTTCAGGCCAAAAATCAACACGCAAAAAACCATCTGGAAGACCATCAAGATCTGGCTACCCAGGTAAAAAGTCTGGAAAAATCCAGTCAAACGGTAACCGCCCAGGTGGCAACAGGGGTGGAAAGCCACGGTCAAGTGGATCCAAAAGATCATAAAAGTGGATAAAAAAAATAAAACTGGCGTCTTTGTTGATGTACAAAACATTTACTACACCACCAGAGATGCTTTTGGCCGCAGTTTTAATTACCGGGCATTTTGGCAACATTTATCTCAACAAGGCGAGATAGCCACCGCCAATGCTTATGCAATCAGTCGCAATGTCGATGATCAAAAAAAATTTCAAACTGCCTTGCGACATATTGGCTTTGAAGTCAAACTCAAACCCTTCATCCAAAGGAGTGATGGCTCGGCCAAAGGCGATTGGGATGTTGGCATAACCATCGATATATTAGAAGCAGCTAAAGACTTAGATCAAATCGTATTACTTTCTGGCGATGGTGATTTTGCCATATTGCTCAAACATGTAATGGAGAAGTATAAAGTCACAACCCATGTTTATGGGGTCACACAATTAACTGCTGATGCTTTAATCAATGCTGCCAACAAATTCATTCCCATCACCACAACATGGTTACAAGCGCGCTAGAATAAAACTCATAACAATGTCACTATTATGGCTCGTTAATTACATCAATCAATTGTTTGAGTTTAAAAGGCTTGGTGATCAAGTGATCGATACCATTGGTTTCACATAAATCCTTTAATTCATTAGATACATCTGCGGTCATAATGACTGTTTTTGAATTGATACCTAAACCACGGCAGGCCTTAATAAATTCGATACCGGTTAAATCAGGCAGATGATAGTCGACTAACAACATATCATAAGATAAGTTCTTTATCGCCGATAAAGCATGTTGTGCATCATCAAAAATATCCACCATATGACCTTCTTTTTCTAACAATTCTAATAGCAGTTGTTGATTAATTGGATTGTCCTCAACCACTAATAAATGAAGACCTTGGCTTGACCTGTTATATATCAATTCAGATGCATCATTAATATAATTTGATTGGTCGACAAACAAATCTCTTAAATCATTCAATGCAAAGGGTAAATCTATATGTGTAAACACGCCTATTTTTTTCGTTATTTGTATTGGGCTTTGCTTAATCAAATAGATGGGCAACTGTCGTTTACTGGCCACTTGTATCACTTCTGCTTGATTGATGTTGAATTCAGAATTATCTCCAACAACCACAAAAAGTGCATCTATCTCACCTTTATTTTCAGCCACATCAACTGGATCAACTACCTTTCCAATTGCTGCAACTTGAATTGCATTTTTCAGTGCTTGACCAATATCTAAACTGATAGAATTATCTTGTGTGATGACACAAACTTGCTTATTTAATGGCGTAAATAATGGTTGTTGCTCATCAACCTGCAATGGTAAGTAACATTCGACCGCAGTACCCGTGCCAGGTTCACTGATTACTTCAATGACACCATCCATTTTTTCAATCAATTTCTTAACTATACTCAAACCCAAACCTGTACCGCCATATTTTCTGGTGATCGAACTGTCAGCCTGAGTAAATGGATCAAACAAATTTTCTAATATATCCGGAGCTATTCCTATGCCAGAGTCATTGACAACTAATATGACACCTTCGTCTTCATAAGGTTTTAACTGCAATGAAACATGACCTGTGTGAGTGAATTTAAATGCATTGCTTAATAAATTCATCAATATTTGTTTCAATCGAACTGAATCTGCTAAACGATTCAGCGGTACTGTTGGGTCTATATCAACCCAATAAGCCAATTTCTTGTTATGGCTTTCAGAAACAAAAGACTTGGCCACTTGATCAATCATTTGACTCAAGTCGATTGGTCTAAGCTCCAGAATTAATTCCCCTGCTTCAATTTTAGACAAATCTAAAATGTCGTTAATGATGTGTAATAAATGCTCACCAGACTCTGCCACTGCCGAAGCATAAATACGCTGTTCTTCGTTCAGTTCAGTATCCACCAGCAGTTCATTCATACCCAAGATACCATTCATCGGAGTTCGAATTTCATGCGATACCTGGGCAAGAAAATCACTTTTGGCTTGATTAGATGCATTGGCCTGTTCAGCCAAATTATTGACCGCTTCGAATAATCTGGCATTCTCTAGAGCCAAAGCTGACTGTGTGGCATAAGCTTTGGCCAAACTGATATCCGTCTGGTTAAAAGAACCATGGCTTCGATTCAATTCAATCAAGCCCAACCGAGCAGATAAATGGCTGAATAAAACCCATAAAGTTTCTTTCTCATCAGATGGCTCGACTTTATGTTGGAGTTTATTTTCGTACATCTTCAATGCCCGAGCACCCAAAGCATTTTGCTCGGCAGTGTTTAAGTTTGCATCACTGAAAATTTGATAATTATTTTCACTGTTCCAATAACTCACTTCAATCTTGTCGGCTTGGACTTTTTCTTGAATCATTTGTTTGATCTTTTCTAACAATTGGTCAGTCTGCAAAGAAGTGACCAAAGAAGTGGTTAAAGATAATTGCGTTTCGGCAAAAACTTGCTTTTCATTTGCTTGAGAAATCTTGGCTGTGTATTGCCAACGTTTTCTATACAAATAAAACACCAAAGCCAATAACAACAATCCTAACAAAGCATACAGCCAATAGGCTTGCTTGCTTTTCCATGGTGGGGAAGCCACACTAAAAGCAAAACTGACTGATTCAGACCAGTCAGTGTTCAAACCTTTACCCCTGACCTCAAACTGATAGTCGCCTGGTGACAATTGATGAAAGCTTTGCCTGGTTTGTTGATTGGCATCAATCCATTGATCTGAAGCTTTATATCGATATTGGTATTGGTGTGATTGTGGATGTGCAAATGAAAGCAGTTGATATCTAAAAGTAAGGCTTCCGTAATCGTATGCCAAAGCGTTATTTAAGTCATGTGGTTTATCATTGAGCAAAACCTTGTCAACTATCAACTCTGGTTGAGGAATGGGCTTCAATGGCTGATTTTTTTCTTGCAACTGAACCAATCCAAATGCGGTGGCGATCATGATTGAACCATCGTGTAACTGAACAACCTCTTTGATTGAGTTACTGGGCAACTGGTTCTCAACTGTATAACTTTTAACAATGGACTGATCAGTTGGTTCAGCCACAACTATTCCTTGATCTGAACTTAACCACAAGTTATCTTCAATTAAATTAATTCTATTGCTAAAAAAAGTTGAAATTTGATCGTTAATTTGACTTGTGTCTTGTTCAATTAAGCTGTCTTCAGTCATTTCATAGTATAAAATTTTACCATTAGACAACAACCACATTGCATCTTGTTGAACTGCAAATTTTAAATCACGAACCCCTTCATCAAAAGAAATTTTAGGTGTAAAACTTTGACTGGCTTCATGAAATATTTCAACGCCTTTGTCACCAAACAACCAATGCCTTCCCCGTTG
The DNA here is from genome assembly GCA_938008005.1 of uncultured Marinicella sp. Taxonomy (GTDB): domain Bacteria; phylum Pseudomonadota; class Gammaproteobacteria; order Xanthomonadales; family Marinicellaceae; genus Marinicella. The sequence goes on from CALLLZ010000064.1 coordinate 14,670, forward strand.
ATCCTGCTGATGACCATGAAGTACATCATTCATCATTACCAAACTACTTGGAGCAGTTATGGTTAAACTAAACTTATCAACTTGAAAAAGTTGCTTATTGGCAAAAGTCGTGAAATAAATATGACTTGTTGTTTCAAATACCTTGGTAGATCCCACTTGATTGAATTCTGATTCCAACAAGATAAATTGGTTCAGTTGATTGTCATACACATGAAGACCATTCACCGAATTTACCCACAAACGATACTCACTGTCTAAAAACAAACCTTGAACCACTTCTGGTAAACCATGTGTTTGATCATACATTTGAGTTAATTTAAACACCCCTTTTTGATAACGGTAAACCGTTAAATTTTGTTGTTTAACATTGTGGAACCAAAAAGTATCCTCTGCTTTTGACTGGTCTGCTAAAACGGTCTGAATTTCATTGCCATAAGCTGTTGCATCAACAAATGGCAGAAGAATATTAACCTCATCCCACTGACTGTTAATTTGAAGCACGCCATGATCGTTGGTACCCACCCATATATTTTGCTCTTGATCTTCAAAAATATGATGAATATTGATGTCAAATAAACTCGGACGACCTTTATCCAAAAACCTCACTTGATAAAGCAACCCTTCTTTATAAAGCATCAACCCTTCTTGTGTTGCCAACCACAAATACCCTTTGCTGTCATGCATCAGATTTCTAACGGTTAAACGCTCGCCCATTACAGTTGTAATGGCTTCAGGAGAAACCAATAATTCAAAACGATCGGTTGATTGGTTAAGCTGATAAACACCGGTATATCCGGAAACGAAAACTGAACCGTTAGCAGCAATAGAAATTGAATAAAACATGCCTTGTTTGAAGTCATCAGGATCAAAGCTCACTGTATATGATTTCATGGTTCTGGTTTCAGTATCAATCCTGAGCACCTGACCTTCTAAAGTGGCTACCCAAATGTAATGCCCAGCACTTTGGGCATCATAAAACCTGACTGTTGATAACCAATCAGTATTTGCTTGGTTATAATGAGTGAATGAATCACTGGCGCGTTCATAAACCGATATACCATGATCGTATTGAAACACCCAGACATTGTTATCTTGATCAGAGCTGATAGCAAAAACCAATGAATGTTCAATACCATCTCTGATACCTTGGCCTGTTGGCAACATAGTAAATAGCTCGGTTTCGGTATTGTATTTAGCCAAGCCGATATCTAGACTCAACCAAATTTCATCTTTGATTTGATGGAATATAGAAATGTTATTGGATGGCAATGAATTATTTGCCAATGTGTCTTGCTGATAATTTACAAATTGTTGGCTGTCAAATCGACTTAAGCCTGAAGAAGTTGCAAACCACATATAGCCTTGTTGATCCTGAGAAATTCTGGGCACTGTATTACCAGCAATCCCTTCATAGATGTCATACCTTTGAGCATTGAGGTATTTTATGTAATCGTTTTGTTCAACAGTATTTTGTGCCGATGTGGAGAAGCCAATCACTAACATCAAACTGCAGAGCAAATAAGTAACTAAAGACTGTATCAATTTATACTCGATTGTTTGCACTTTTTTTTAATATCCCTTAAGTATTAACAACTTTAGCACAATTCACCTTAAGGCAATAATTTCCTTTTGCTCGTTTACAACTAATTGTTCATATAAACCCCTCAAGAGCTCATTAAGCAAGAGTGGTTAAACATGTTCACACCCTGACAACAAAAATATCAATTAGATACTGACATGTTATAATTATGCGATGACCAAAAACCACGAATCTGCCGGACAGAAATTACTGCAAACCTGGCGAAAACTCGAAAAAAAAATGATGGGACGCTGGCTGTTTAAAAAAATCATTGCCAATAACATCCCTTATACAGGCAGCATCAAAGCAGATGTCCAAATACTTGAACCAGGTCAATGTGAAGTGTTGATGAAATTTCGCAAATCAAACACCAATCACTTGAATTCTGTACATGCGCTCGCACTATCTAACTTAGGAGAATTCACCAGTGGTTTGGCCATGATGACAGGCTTGTCTCCAACCATTCGTGGCATCGTCACCAACATAAACACCGAATACCACAAAAAAGCACGTGGTCATTTACTGGCCAAAGCCCATGTTGAGATTCCAAATGTAACGATGCCCAAAACTGAGCACCACATTCAAGCACACATTTATAATCAAGATGATGATTTGGTCACAACTGTTACAGTAAAATGGCTATTATCACCTCAATGAGAGCCCCTAATAATTAACCCAACCATTTAAAAACATGAATCAACTCAAAAGTTACGCCCAAGGACAATGGCATACCGCCAATGATGGATTTAAAGATTGCAAACACGCCATCAATGGCGATGTAATTGCACAAATTTCAAGCGCTGGCCTGAATTTCTCAGGCATGTTAGATTACGCCAAAACCATGGGCCAACCAGCTTTGGCAAAAATGACCTTTCATGAACGTGCACTGATGCTCAAAGAACTGGCTTTGTACTTAATGTCACGTAAAAAAGAATTCTACCAATTGTCAGCAGCAACTGGCGCCACTAAACTGGATTCATGGATTGATATAGATGGAGGGATTGGAACCTTGTTTGTATACTCTGGTAAGGGGCGTCGTGAAATGCCTGATCATCATATTTTACTGGATGGTGCGCCTGAACATATTTCGAAAAATGGCAGCTTCTTGGCACAACACATTTGCACCTCATTACAAGGTGTCGCTATTCACATCAATGCCTTTAACTTCCCTTGTTGGGGAATGCTAGAAAAACTGGCACCCAGTTTATTGGCCGGTGTTCCAGCCATTGTTAAACCAGCATCTGATACTGCATATTTAACTGAATTGATGTTTCATGCGATGATAGATTCTGGCATTTTACCGCCAGGCTCTGTACAACTAATCTGCGGCTCAACAGGTAATTTATTGGATTTATTGACCTGTCAGGATGTGGTGGCTTTTACCGGCTCAGCAACAACGGGGCAATACCTCAAATCCAAACCAAACATCACTCAAAATTCAATCCGATTCACCATGGAAGCAGACTCATTGAATTGTTCTATTTTGACACCTGATGCCACACCTGACACCCCAGAATTCAACTTATATGTCAAAGAAGTGGTTAAAGAGATGACAGTTAAGTCAGGGCAAAAATGTACTGCCATCAGGCGCGCTATAGTGCCCTCAGAGTTAACCGAAGCTGTGGCTGCTGCCATAAGCGAAGAGTTATCCAAAGTAGTGATTGGAGATCCGGCCAAAGAAGGTGTGCAAATGGGTTCATTGGCCAGCCATGCACAACAAATTGAAGTCAGAGATCGAGTTGCTGAGCTCAGAAGCAGTTGTGATTTATTGTTTGGTGACCCCGAAAAAGTGGATGTCACTGGTGGCAATGACCAAACCGGTGCTTTTATTTCACCTGTTTTATTGCTCAACCCCAAGCCTCTAGATAATCACATTGCCCATGATGTGGAAGCATTTGGGCCTGTTTCTACTTTAATGCCTTATGATTCTTTGACTGAAGCTGCCCAATTAGCCAACCTAGGTCAAGGTTCTTTGGTCGGCTCAATCTTCGGTCAAAGCGATGAAAATGTTTGTGAACTGGTTAATCAAACAGCGTGCTTTCATGGTCGAATGGTATTGATCAACCGCGATTCAGCCGATGAATCATCAGGCCATGGCTCACCATTACCACATTTGGTTCACGGTGGCCCCGGTCGCGCTGGCGGTGGTGAAGAAATGGGCGGTATTCGTGGCGTCAAACATTATATGCAAAGAACGGCTATTCAAGGGTCACCGACTACCCTAATGAATTTGACCGATCGTTACATGCCCAAAGCCAAAACCACAGAGGCGCCTGAGCATCCTTTTAAACTGCATTATGAAGAACTCGCAGTTGGACAATCAATCACCACTGATAGCCGTGTGATCACTTTAGGTGACATTGAAACTTTTGCTGACCTATCTGGCGATCATTTTTATGCTCATATGGATCAAGAAGCCGCAAGCCGCAATCCATTCTTTGATGGACGTGTTGCCCACGGTTATTTCTTGGTTTCTATGGCTGCTGGCTTATTTGTTTATCCTAAAGAAGGCCCTGTCTTGGCTAATTATGGCTTAGATGATTTGCGTTTCACTGAACCTGTTTACCCTGGCGATGAAATCACCATTCAGCTAACTTGTAAGCAAAAATCCTACCGTCGAGGTAAAGGCTATGGCGAAGTGCGTTGGGACCTACAAGCCAGCAATCAAGACAAAACAGTGGTTGCAGCTTAT
>CALLLZ010000065.1 GCA_938008005.1 uncultured Marinicella sp.
GACAGTAGAACAAAGATGATCTGTGAGCATGCGTCTGGCTTCGTTTATTATGTGGCACTTAAAGGGGTGACAGGATCCGCAGATTTAGATGCCCAGTCAGTGAATTCAGATGTGATAAATATTAAAAACTATACAGATTTACCTGTTGCAGTTGGCTTTGGAGTTAAGGATGCAGCATCAGCTGTTGCAGTTGCAGGACATGCAGACGCTGTGGTGATTGGCAGTGCTTTGGTTAGTTTGCTGGGTGCTTGTAAAGACACTGATTCAACAACTCAAGTGGTTGAAGATTTTATCAAACCTATCCGTTTGGCTTTAGATTCGTTATAATCCAAGGCCGTACAGCATTTCCGGAGTTTAAATGAGCTGGTTTCAAAAAATAATGTCATCGCGAATACGCACAGAAGGTGGCAATAAAAAGAAAAATATCCCCGAAGGTCTGTGGGGAAAATGTAAAAAGTGTGAAGCCGTTTTGTACCAACCTGAAAGCTTAAAACAAGGCAAAGTGTGTCCTAAATGTGGTCATCATGAGTCCTTGTCTGGGCGTGAACGCATCGCATTTTTTCTTGATGATGGGCCTATGGAAGAAGTTGGTGCCGATGTTAAACCCGAAGATCCGCTCAAGTTTCGTGATTCTAAAAAATACAAAGATCGAATCGTATCTACCCAAAAAGCAACTGGTGAGAATGATGCTTTAGTCGCTGTTAAAGGTCATTTAAAAGGCCGTGAGGTGGTGGTTACAGCCTTTGACTTCAAATTTATGGCCGGTTCCATGGGATCGGTGGTGGGGGAAAAGTTCGTTCGCGCTGTGCACTTGGCTTTAGAACATCAATTACCATTAATTAATTTTTCAGCATCTGGTGGAGCCAGAATGCAAGAGTCATTATTTTCATTGATGCAAATGTCTAAAACTGCAGCTGCATTAAAGCGCATGAAAATAGCTGGATTGCCTTACATTTCAGTTTTGACTAATCCAACGACTGGAGGTGTTTCTGCATCTCTGGCAATGTTAGGCGATGTAAATATTGCTGAGCCTAATGCATTGATATGTTTCGCCGGACCTCGTGTCATAGAGCAAACTGTTCGTGAAACACTTCCTGAGGGCTTTCAACGCAGCGAGTTTTTATTGGAAAAAGGTGCGATTGATATGATTGTTAGTCGTCATGATTTAAGCGAACGAATTTATCAATTGTTGGATTTATTCAAGCCAATTAACGGCCAGCATGAGGTTGCTGCCGAAACAGAGGTTGTGGATGAAGCTGCGGAATTGCTTGCTGATAATACTGAGCCTGCTATAGTGCCAGATGAAGTGATTGTGGCTGATGAGCATCCAAAAGACTGACAAAGTAAGCATACTCGAACAACGTTTGGTTGAGTTGAACCAATATAAAATAGATTTGGGTTTGAATCGACTCCAAACAGTCGTCGAACGTCTTAGATTAAATTGTAATTTGCCACAAATCATTACCGTTGGTGGTACCAACGGTAAAGGTTCTACTGTAGCGGCTTTGTGTTCATTGCTTAAAACGAAGAGTCGTTCATTTGGTGCATTCACCTCTCCGCATATATTTAAATTCAATGAGCGCTTTAATATCAATGGCCGATTAGCTACAGACAATGAAATACTCAAAGCTTTTGAAATGATTGATGCTGCGAAAGCTGAAATCAATTTGTCGTATTTTGAATACGCGTTTTTAACTGCGGTGTTATTATTCAAGCAATATGATGTGGATGTGATGTTGTTGGAGGTTGGGTTAGGTGGCCGTTTAGATGCAGTCAACGCTTTAGATGCGGATGCCAGTATAATCACCACCGTTGATTTGGATCATACTACCTGGTTAGGTGATACCATTGATGCCATTGCCCTTGAAAAGGCCGGTATTATGCGAACCGGTAAGCCAGTTGTTTTTGGTGATAATGACACACCTGACTCTATAAAAAGTCACGCACAATCAGTGGATGCAAAATTAATTCAACTTGGCCCGGATTACCAAGTTACTTTAAGCAGAGACGCATTCACCTACCAGCATAATAATGCGTTATTTGCAGACCTTGGTCGTCCACAATTAAAAGGTGATTGGCAAATAAAAAATTTCAGCAGTGCATTAACAATACTAATGGCTTTAGGTTACACATTTGATACCAAACAGCTGCAAACGGCGATTGATGGTTGGGATATCAGTGGTCGATTACAAACCATACAAACCAAGCCTTTGGTACTGGCTGACGTCGCACATAATCGTCAAGCAGCGCAACAATTAGCGATTTATCTCAAGGAAAATCCAATCAAAGGCCAAACGCGAGCTGTTTTTTCAATATTGGCTGATAAACAAGTTGATACTTGGCTCAATGAGTTAAATGAAATGATAGATCATTGGTTTGTTTTTGAATTGCTCAATGAAAGGGCGTTGGATATATCCAGTTTAAAAGAAGTTTTGGCTGATCGCGTAACGGTGTTTTCACAATTTGATTCAGGCTTGCAAGCCTATGAGGTGGCTTTACAATGCTCAAATGCTGATGACAGGGTTATCGTGTTTGGTTCATTTCATGTATTAGAAGAAGTGTTCGATGAAATTTAACTGCTGTTATTTATGGCTTGTTTTTTTTTTCTCATGTCAGTTTTTCAGAAATACCAACCAATCTTGATGTAGTTGAAATAGCGATGGCTAGTTCGCCACTGGCTTTTGTCAGTGCTAAAGATGGCAGCGGATGCATGTTTATTGTGGAAAGGGCTGGGGTTATAAAAGTATATCAAAATGGTGTGGTTTTGGCAGAGCCCTTTCTGGATATTTCTGCTCAAGTATCAACAGTAAATGAACAAGGTTTGTTGGGACTGGCATTTTCTCCAGATTATGCACTCAACGGTTATTTTTTTATTTATTATAGTTTTAATGACACCAAAATTAATGTTGGTGCTGTGCCAATGAGATTGGTACGTTTTGAAGTTTCAGCTGATCCAAACATAGCTGATGAAAATACCATGCAAGTGATTACGGAGATTTCGCAGAGTTTCACTTATCACAAAGGTGGAAATATAAATTTTGGACCAAATGGATACCTTTATATTGGGACTGGAGATGATGGTTCTTTGACTTCGCCACAGGTCACATCAGATGTGAATGGAAAAATACTCAGGATCGATGTCACGGAAGATTTGATTTTTAAAAATGAATTTGGCAATGATGTGAATTGTGGCAGTCCGCAAAATTATTTAATTCCAGATGATAATCCATTTGTTGATGATCCAATTGCCTGTCAAGCTGTTTTTCTTTTGGGCTTGAGAAATCCTTGGCGCTGGAGTTTCGATAAAGCAACAGGCCATTTATACATTGGTGATGTTGGTGGTATTACATATGAGGAAGTAAGAGAAGTCATTATTCCGGAAGATGCAGGTGGGAACTTGGGTTGGCCTTGTATAGAAGGTGAAGTGGTACTTCGTCAAGCATGTGTCGATGATATCAATCATTTGATCAATCCTTTTTTTACTTACGAAAGAGTTTCAGGACAGGGCCAGTCTGTGGTCGGTGGTTATGTTTATCGCGGCCAACAAATTCCAGAGCTACAAGGTATGTATTTATTCAATGACATATACAGAGAAGAGTTTTATTTTTCAGAATCGATCAATGGCCAATGGCAAACAGAACTGTGGTCTGAGCAAGTCAGTCGTGTGGTTTCTTATGGAGAAGATGAAGCAGGGGAGTTGTATTTGGTTAGTATCAGCGGATCAATTTATAGAATAATTAAAAATTAGTATGACTTGTTAATTTCAGGTTATCATAGAGACGAGATTAACTTCGTCTCTATGGAATTTTAAATGCTCAGATTAAAAAAAAGCGCTAAAAATCGAGAAAACAATTAATCAATCAGGTTTTGATTGGACGTCAAGATTTTTTTGCCAACTTCAACCAAGTCTCTACTACTGTATCGGGATTTAACGATACACTTTCAATGCCTTGATCAAGTAGCCATTGAGCTAAATCAGGGTGGTCTGAAGGACCTTGGCCACAAATGCCAATGTATTTATCACGGCGTTTGCAAGCGCTGATCGCCATAGACAACATTTTCTTGACCGCTGGGTCACGTTCATCGAATAAATCGGCAATAATGCCTGAATCTCGATCTAAGCCCAGTGTAAGTTGAGTCATGTCATTGGAGCCAATAGAAAAACCATCAAATATATCTAAGAACTCGTCAGCCAATAAAGCGTTGGAAGGTAATTCACACATCATGATGATTTTTAAACCATTATCACCTTGTTTGAGGCCATTTTTAGCCATCAAATCTATAACACCTTGTCCTTCGGCCAGTGTTCTAACAAAAGGCACCATCGCCCAAACATTGGTTAAACCCATGTCGTCACGAATGAATTTTAAGGCTTCACACTCCATTTCAAAACAATCGACAAATGAATCATCCAAGTAGCGTGATGCACCCCGGAATCCCAACATCGGATTCTCTTCGTTGGGTTCGTATTGTTTGCCACCTATCAGGTTGGCATATTCGTTTGATTTAAAATCAGATAACCTTACAATTACTGGTGCTGGGTTGAAAGCAGCAGCTAAAGTGGAAATGCCTTCAGCCAAACGTTTGACAAAATAATCTCTTGGTGAAGCATAAGAAGCTACCATTGGGTCAGTAATTTGTTTGACTTCTGATGGTTGCTGGTCATAGTTGAGCAACACTTTGGGGTGTATGCCAATCATGCGATTGATAATGAATTCAAGTCTGGCTAAACCAATACCAAAATTGGGCAGGTTTTGAAAATCAAAGGCGCGATCAGGGTTGCCTACATTCATCATGATTTTTAACGGTGCCTGAGGCATGTTTTTTAAATCAGTGGTATGGATGTCAAAGCCCAATAAGCCATCGTAAATAAAACCAGTGTCGCCTTCACAGCATGAAACAGTGACATCTTGTTGGTGTTCGATCTTGTTGGTGGCATCACCACAGCCGACGATTGCTGGAATGCCCAATTCACGAGCTATGATGGCGGCATGGCAAGTTCGTCCACCTCGGTTGGTAACAATGGCGGCGGCTTTTTTCATGATGGGTTCCCAATCTGGGTCGGTCATGTCTGTAACCAACACATCGCCCGCATTAATTTGGTCCATTTGAGCAATGCTTTTGATCACCTTGGCTGTGCCTTGCCCAACTTTCTGGCCAATGCTGCGACCCTCACAAACCACGTGGCCGGAATTTTGTAAGGCATAACGCTCGATCTTTTGTCCTTTGTTTTCTCTTGATTTAACGGTTTCAGGCCTGGCTTGCACGATATACACCTCTCCTGTAACGCCATCTTTTGCCCATTCAATGTCCATTGGTCTGCCATAATGTTTTTCAATTGTCATTGCTTGTTGTGCCAATTGTTCAACTTCAGCATCATTGATTGAGAATCTTTGGCTGCGTTCAGCTTCGATGTTACTGGTTTGGACACCAGGGTTCGCTGGGTCTTGGCTGTATGTCATTTCAATGGCTTTTGAACCTAGATTTCTGCGCAATACGGCCGGTTTATTGGCTTTTACGGCTGGTTTATAGACATAAAACTCGTCAGGATTAACAGCCCCTTGTACAACCATTTCTCCTAAACCATAGGATGAGGTTATAAAGACCACATCATTAAAACCAGATTCGGTGTCCATGGTGAACATCACGCCACTGGCAGCAATGTCTGAGCGCACCATTTGTTGCACGCCAACAGATAGGTATACATCATCATGTTCAAAATTATGATGTACACGATAAGAAATGGCGCGATCATTATATAGGGACGCAAAAACTTCATGCGCTTTTTCAAGAATTTCATCGGCACCATTTACATTCAAAAAAGTTTCTTGTTGTCCAGCAAATGAGGCATCAGGTAAGTCTTCAGCTGTGGCTGATGAACGAACAGCCACAGAAAAATCAGTGCCTAAATCGTTTTTCATGGTTTTATATGCATCTCTGATGGCTTGTTCCAGAGGAGCTTGAAAAGGCGTTTCCATGACCCAATCCCTGATTTGTTTACCAGCAATACGTAAATCGTCGATATTATCGGTATCTAAGTCTTTAAGTGTGTCACTGATTCGTTGGTTTAAACCAGACGTCTGTAAAAATTCTTTGAAAGCATCAGCAGTGGTGGCAAAGCCGCCTGGAACTTTAACACCCAGTGAATTTAAGTGAGTAATCATTTCACCCAACGACGCGTTTTTACCGCCCACTTGATCTAAATCTTGCAGGGTTAATTGATCAAGTTTTATGATGTAATCAGACATGGATTTCCTTAGGCCTAGAAAAATGATATATTCTATATGACTGACATCTATAAAAAAACTGATATATATGAATGATACCAAGAAATGCGCTATTTTTTATGTCTCAGATGGTACTGCAATAACCGCTGAGACTGTTGGTCGCAGTCTGATCACTCAGTTCAAAGGGGTTGAATTTGTAGAAAAGCGATTGGCTTTTATTAATGACATCGAAACAGCCAAAGGAGCAGCAAAAATAATTGAAAGCACACCGTCTGATTACCAACCGCTGGTGATTAACACAGTAGTTGATATTGAACTAAGAAAAATAATCCACTCAGCAGGAGGACTGAAGTTAGATCCATTCAATCGATTGTTACGTGAAATAGAGGATGGATTAGGCATAAAAAGTGACCCAGGTGTAGGTAGGGCTCACAGTATGGTTGACAGTAACTCATACAACGACCGGATCGAAGCGACAAATTATGCTTTATCACATGATGATGGTGTGAATTTAAATTTGCATAAAGCTGACATGATTTTGTTGGGTGTGTCTCGAAGTGGTAAAACGCCAACATGTTTGTATTTGGCTTTGCATTACGGCTTAAAAGCGGCTAATTACCCCATTACTGATGAAGACTTAGAGCGCATGCGCTTGCCTGATGACGTGATGGCCCACAAAGAAAAATTATACGGTTTAACCATTGATCCTTTTCGTTTGTCACAAATCAGAACTGAGCGAAGACCCAACTCCAGGTATGCTGAATTACGCAAGTGTCAAATGGAAGTCAGTGATGCCGAAGTCATTTACCATCGCAATCAAATTTCATTTTTAAACACAACGCATACCTCAATCGAGGAAATTTCGGGTAAGATAATGATAGCCTTGGATTTAAATAAAAGACTCTATTGATAAAACCTTTGTATAAATGATACTAACCGAACAATATTTAACGCACAGACAATATGTCCGAAGACATAACATCAGCTTGATGCAGTTACATGAGTTCAACCATAAGTTATTAATCAGCTTATTACCTATCTTTACAGATGATACCAATATTTATCATTCTACAATTGAAAATAAACCCACCTTAAAAATCAAAGTCAGAGAACGGTTTAAGTTCACTACAGAAATTTCTATGTGTATGGTATTTGATGATGCTGTGTCGGATGCTTTAGTCATCAGGCTTTATCATGATGCAAAATTAGCTGAATTGATTTACTCCAATGAATTCGAAAAACAATACCGTCAAATGGGTGGTAAAGTCGATATCAATAATCAAGCCAATTTACGTTACAGCCAAAACTGTTTTTTAAACAAATGGCTGATTTACCTTTTAGAAAATCACTTTGATTCATCTACATGGGAAAGTTATGAACCATAAAAGAATTTTACTTTTATAAATTAAAGAGAAAACTATCATGAAGCCAACCGATATTACTGATCCAGAATATTTTCATAAAGTGGTTGATTGTCAATATGCTTGTCCAGCACATACTCCAGTCCCAGAATACATCAGGCTAATAGCCGCAGGTCGTTTTAACGATGCATATATGATCAATTGGCAGTCTAATGTGTTTCCAGGTGTGCTTGGAAGAACTTGTGATAGACCTTGTGAGCCAGCTTGTAGGCGTGGTCGAGTAGAAGATGAACCAGTGGCAATTTGTCGTTTAAAACGTGTGGCTGCTGATAACAAGACAGACATCAGTGATCGATTACCCAATATTCCTAAGCAAAAAAATGGTAAAAAAATTGCTCTGATTGGTGCTGGGCCGGCATCTTTAACCGTGGCTAGAGACTTGATGCCCTTAGGTTATGAAGTCGACTTGTATGATGATCAAGGCAAGGGTGGCGGGTTTATGCGCAGTCAAATTCCTTCTTTCAGGTTGCCAGAATCAGTGCTGGATGAAGAGGTTGATTGTATCTTGGACATGGGGGTGGTGACACACTTCAATCAACAAGTTACCAGCATGAAAGCTATGCTAGAAAAACAATACGATGCTGTTTTTGTTGGTACTGGTGCGCCCAGAGGCAGAGATTTGCCTAACCTGCCCGGGCGTAACGAAGGTGATGCCAATATTCACATTGGCATAGATTGGTTGGCTTCGGTGGCATTTGAACACATAGAAAAGGTGGGGAAAAAAGTATTGGTTTTGGGAGGTGGTAATACGGCTATGGATTGCTGTAGAACTGCGATTCGTTTAGGAGGAGAAGATGTCAGGGTGGTGGTAAGAAGCCCAAAGACTGATATGAAAGCTTCCCCTTGGGAGATAGAAGATGCGATGCATGAGGACATACCCATGTTTGAAAATCATAATCCCAAAGCTTTTGTTACTGAAAAAGGCCGGCTAATTGGTATGTTGTTTGAATTGGTAGAGCCAGTATTTGATGAAAAGGGTAAACGTTCATTGGTCCCAACTGGTGAAGAAGTGATGATGCCATGTGATGATGTACTGATGGCCATCGGTCAATTGAATTCTTTTCCATGGATTGAACGTGATATAGGTATAGAGTTTAACGATTGGGAGATGCCAGCAGTTGATAAAGTAACTTTTCAAACTTCGCTTCCTCAAGTTTTTATTGGTGGTGATGCTGCTTGGGGGCCAGAGAATGTTATTACCGCGGTCGCTCATGGACACCAGGCTGCCATTTCTATTCATAAGTACTGTCATGCTGAAGATACAAAAATAAGGCCAGCTCCAGATTTTAATTTGGTCAGCCAAAAAATGGGTTTTCACGATTGGTTATATGATGCACATATTTCTGATGATGATCGAAATATAGTACCTTTGGTGGATAAAAAACAAGCCATTGCTGACAGAAAGCTGGAGGTTGAGAAAGGTTTTGATCTATCTCAAGGCTATGAAGAGGCCATGCGCTGCCTTAATTGTGATGTACAAACTGTATTTGAAACAGATCGCTGTATTGAATGCGATGCCTGCGAAGATATTTGCCCAGTAGACTGTATTAATTTCATAGAAAATGAAGAAGAAGACGTATTGCGAGATATGTTGAAGGTTAAAGCCACTAATGAAGAGCAAGATTTATATGTTTCGGATAGTTTGAAAACCAAACGTGTGATGGTAAAAGATGAAAATGTTTGTTTGCATTGTGGCTTGTGTGCTGAACGTTGTCCCACCGGAGCCTGGGACATGCAGAAGTTTTTGTTACATGAAGCAACGGCAGGAAAATAAAGGAGCTTACAATGAGTAAAATTTCAGCCACTAATGATTTTGTTATCCGCTTTGCTAATGTGAATGGATCAGGTTCAGCCTCGGCCAACAACCTGTTTAGTAAAGCAGTGTTTAGGCTCGGTGTACCTGTTTCATCAAAAAACATTTTTCCATCAAATATTCAAGGTTTGCCAACTTGGTTTGAGGTTAGGGTCAATGAGCATGGGTTTTTAGGCCGCCGAGGAGGTTATGACTTTATCGTGGCAGATAATGGCCAAACCATGGTCAGGGATTACAATGACCTGTTACCAGGTGGTTATTTCTTTTACGATTCATCTAAAAGATTGCCAGATACTTTTACCCGTAAAGACATCGTTGAAATTGGTATTCCGTTGACTGAAATTTGCCATGCTAACTATACCGACCCTCGACAACGGCAAATTTTCAAAAACATCATCTATGTCGGTGCCTTGGCATATTTGTTTGAAATGGATTTCAGCGTTTTTGAAAATTCTATCAAAACGCTTTTTGCCAAGAAAGACAAATTGATTGAGCCAAACATCAAAGCCTTGAAACTGGGTTTTGATTATGCAGAGCAGAAGCATAATAATGTTTGCCAATTGAACATACATCGACGTGACTTGAATGGCGACCAAATATTAATGGAGGGTAATGCGGCAGCTGGTTTAGGTGCGGTTTTTGCAGGTGCTACAGTGGCAGGTTGGTACCCAATTACGCCATCAACATCAGTTATAGAAGCGTTCGAGAAATACTGTAAAGCATTTCGAATTGATGACACCTCCGGTAAGAACAAATTTGCCATTGTGCAAGCTGAGGATGAATTGGCAGCGATTGGTATTGTTATTGGTGCCAGTTGGAATGGAGCCAGGGCTTTTACGGCTACATCAGGACCTGGTGTGTCTTTGATGAGCGAATTCTTAGGGTTGGCTTATTTTTCAGAAATTCCAGTGATGCTAATGGACATACAACGCACCGGGCCAAGTACAGGTATGCCAACCAGAACACAACAATCCGACATCCTCAGTGCAGCTTATGCTTCGCATGGTGATACCAAAAATGTCTTACTGTTTCCATCAAATCCTAAAGAGTGTTTTGAGATGACAGTGGAGGGATTTGATTTGGCTGAGCGTTTGCAGACACCCATTATTCTAATGAGTGATTTGGATTTGGGTATGAATGTACATCAATGTGATCCGATTGAATGGGATGACTCACGAGTGTATGATCGCGGTAAAGTATTGAATGAGCAGCAGTTAACTGATTTGAATGAACGTTGGGGCAGGTATTTAGATGTTGATGGTGATGGTATTCCATACCGCACCATTCCGGGCACTCATCCTGAAAAAGGCGCTTACTTCACCCGTGGTTCATCGCACGATGAGTATGCGGCCTATACAGAAGATGGAGAAGTGTATGCTTTAGGTATGCAACGATTGCTGGTTAAGTGGGATACCGCTAAAACTTTGGTGCCAGCTGCAGAGATTTCATCAGATGTATCTAACAAAGCTGGTCAAATTGGGGTGGTTTATTATGGGACCAGTGATTATGCCAGTCAGGAAGCTTTAGACAAATTGCGTGCCTCACAATCGGTCGATTCCATGCGAATCAAAGGCTTTCCATTTGGACAGGAAGTGAGCTCTTTTATCGCTGAACATGAAGTGGTCTTTTTGATTGAGCAAAATCGTGATGCACAGATGAAAACTTTATTAATTAATGAGTTGGCAGTAGAGCCGAAAAAAATTATTCCAGTTCTTAATATTGATGGCATGCCAATAACAGCCGAGTTTTTGGTCACGGAAATTCAGGGCCATTTAGATCAACTGAATACAGTTAACATTCATCAGGAGGCCTGATATGACATTTACTCGACCTAATTTCAGACATCCTGAAAATCACAGCAATGATGTGGGATATTCAAT
>CALLLZ010000066.1 GCA_938008005.1 uncultured Marinicella sp.
TGACTAAAGTGTGTCAACTCTTCTTCAAAACCTTAAAGTTAAATGTGTAACAGCTAAAAGCCTTGCACTAAAAGTGCATAGTTTTAACTAGCGAACTGAAACAAAAAAATTAAACTTCTGAACTTTTATACGAATTTCCTCACCCATATTTATTTTTGCTTTTTAAATTTCTAAGACGAATTTTCTCTTGAAATTAGCAGTACATTTCTCTGATAATGACTATTGTTAAAATTAAATTTATACATTGGGGGAGAATAAATGAATAAAAAACGTCGTCTACTGATACAAAGTGCATCAGGTTTAGTGGCTGGATCTGTGGCCACCTCTACATTGGCAAAGAATGCTTCAAACAAACCTTTGGCAGCACAAATCAATCATGAAAAAGTTAATACGATGCTATGGGAAGTATCCACACGCACTCGCGAAAACTACATCAAAAGGGTGAAAGCAGCAGGTGCACATTTATTAAGTGCAATTGATCAACAAGCACAAGCTGTTAACAATGATGAACAAGATGTGCCAAACTATGCTGGCAATTTCTCAAAGACTTTACCTCATAACGACTTGGGTGAAGTTGATACTGATGCCTATACAATTTTGGTTAATGGCTTAGAAAACGGTGATTTTTCAGGACTCACTTTATCAAATGAAGCAGAAAGAACCTTAGCTAACCCAAGCGCATACAAGTCCTTTGATTTACATGGTGGTTTTGCTGACGCAACACGATTAGCGCCCGCACCTGCCACACAAAGTGCACATGCTGCAGCAGAAATGATCGAAGTTTATTGGCAGGCACTGACCAGAGATATTAATTTCAGAGACTATGGAACTTCTGCGCTGATTTCAAGAGCTGTAGATGATATGAATAATGCCACTTTCTTACTCGGTCCAACCACCAACGGTCAAATCACTACCAACGACTTATTCAAAGGCAGTACATTGGGTGATAAGCAAGGTCCATATATCAGTCAATTCTTATGGCAACCTTTCAATTACGGTGCCATACCTGTCAAACAAAAATACCCACAGCCGCAGGCTGGCCTAGATCACATGATTACTTATGAAGACTTTCTATCCATTCAAAATGGCGCATCACCTATTGCTTCACAACCCTTCGGACCTACAAGATATATACAAAATAATCGAGACCTTGCCAATTATGTACATTCTGATGTGTTGTTTGAGGCTTACTATAACGCCACTATAATACTGTTACAGAAAAAGGTACCGCTGTTACCCAACTCACCACTTTCAAATACAGTTGAAAGTGGTTTTGTTACTTTTGGTGGGCCAGACGTTCTTAACATGGTTGCTACAGCTGGACGTATGGCATTAACAGGAGCTTGGTATCATAAATGGTTACATCGTAAATTACGTCCTGAAGCGTTTGGTGGTTTAGTCGAACACCAAAGGTTAGGTAATGCTGATTATGGATTACACCCTGACTTGATGACGAGTGATGCGGTCAAAGAAACTGTAAACAAACAAGGCAATGCATTACTTAGCCAAGCTTATCTAGAAGGGTCACCTACCCATCCTGCCTACCCAGCAGGGCACGCGTTTGTAGCTGGCGCTTGTACTACTGTAATGAAGGCATTTTTTGATGAAGATGCAATTTTCCCGAATCCCATGCAACCCAGCCAAAACGGTAAAACACTAGAAGCAATCAATGAGGAACTAAAAGTTGGCGGTGAAATAAACAAACTTGCCAATAATATTTCTATTGGCCGCAATGCTGCTGGTGTTCACTACCGCAGTGATGGCGAGCAAGGTATGATTGGTGGTGAACAACAAGCTATTGGCTTGTTAAAAGATTACTCTTTATCATACGGCTTAGATTTTGATGGCTTTTACCTAACCAAGTTTGATGGCACAACCATAAAAGTTTCTAATGGTAAAGTAAATGACGTTTGAAATAGCCAAATAACATCAATTTATTCAACGGCTATTAACAAAAACCTCTACCATATAATATCTTAATTACATCTCTGAATAGAGTAGAACTTAAACTCATCTAACTAAATTGTTTTTTTTAGGTGAGTTTATATACATAGAAACAAAAAGATTTTTGGCCGTGAAAGAGTTAAATCAATTCGAGATGCCACCAAAATCCATTGTACTTATAGTTATTCATATTAATGTCATAAATAACCAATATTATTGCAATCCTGGATTCGTCATTTCCAGAAACTAAAGTTGATGGCAACCAGATAATTGATTAACTACAGCTTATGTATAAATCTTACCGCATCAACATTTATCAACACATACTCATAGGAATTACAATGAAAAAATTTATCTTCAACACTGCCCTTATTCTTTGTTTGGCTGGCTCAGTTTCTGCAAAAAATTCATTCAATTATATGGATTCAATTTTTAAAGAACATGAAAGCTCGATATACATCGAAATTGCCAATACAACTAATAACCGTTATACACCAGAACAATGCGCTACAGAATGTAACGAGCACTATAGCCGTTGTTACCAATCAGGTGAGGATGATCGCACTTGCTCAATTGATTTACGTGAATGTGTGTGGGACTGTTTTAATTATTAAACACCTTAAAATATACCCTAAACTAAACATGGTACAGGCATAAGGCTTGTGCCATCTTCATTAACTAGACTGGACGCATTCACTCCTATAAAAATTAATTTATTCTCCATAACTTTATCAAATGTAGTAGAGACTTTTTTACTTTTCAAAACAAAGCGATGGAAAAACCAGTAATGCTGAATATTTGCTTCTATACACCTAAAAAAAGTAATGCTTTTAAAGTAACTAATATCAAAATGCTGCGCAACTTAAAATGACAAGAACCAGTTAATAAAAATCAGTTTGTCGACAAATTATTTGTGATGATCAATAGAGCTAACACATCAGCTGAAACACCGCGGCTGCTCTGCTAAAAGAGCATACATAAGCCACTTTATGGATACGCAGGTATCAACAAAAGCAGAGCCCACTGAAACGACCATTTATTTGTATCTTTTACATGCAAAGTATAAGATGAATCAACACATACAAAAAAGAACGGTTCTTCCTAACCACCAAGTATCAAATTCTGTATACGATGAACTCAATAAAAATGATGTTGTTCTAAAATTTACATTCACTGAAATGTTAAATGCTCAGGAGAATTAAAATTTTCAATATGACTTCAGTAATATGAGTCAGCATATTCTGGCTCAAATAACACAATCCAAACCATCCAATATCATATGAATCAGTAAACCTAAACCAATAATACGGGTTTTGGGAAATAGCAGCATTAATGCATAAACAGCAATTATATTTGGATGGTGTAAAGGATGAAAACCAATACTACAACGATTGGGGTCATAAATAGGTGTAGCCAATAAATGGTCTAAATCCACCAACATGGTTAGCATCATAATCAACCAAGATTTCAGCCATTTTCGGTGGTAGAAAATAATCGCTATCAATAATGGGACAATAAAATGAAAGACTATGTGAATCATACAAGGTTTTATGATTGTTATTTAATTAAATTTAATTTCACTTCGGCTCCGCTCAATGAGCGGGAGTTTTTACATTGCTATCCATGGTTATTCTCATTGATGAAAGTCATAACGCCGTAGATAGGTGTTTTAAATCAAGTCCTGCGGGGCTTTCAGTGATACCCAATCTCTGCGTTTAATGATTTTAAGATGGAATGACCAACTAGGCAATACCCAAACTGGGGCAGACCCTCATTCGCCTGCCTTGAGGGCCCCACTTTTGGTGATCTTGAAAATCGCTGAAAGCCAGAGACATCTTGTATTTATCAGAGCTTCCTTAAGTCACTTATAAATTAATTTTTCTATGTAGCGGGCTTTGAATGGAAGCCACGTTCCATCTGCTTGAGCCAAACGGTCAGCCAGAGCCCACATCACCGCAGGATGATGCCCATAGCCCATATGACTACAAACCACCTCAATGTTTTGAGTCAGTTTGCTTTCTTTCTCTAAACAACACTGCCAAGCGGTGATACCATCACTCTTTGAATAAAATGAAGTGCTCGGAACGGGCGGGGGTAAAGGCATGTTTTTCAATAACTTAGGACACATGTCTGTGAGCTTAAAACCACTGGTCTTTTCGAATATTTTGGTCGCATGATTGGCTCTTTGGTTGTTACAAAAAGGTGAGCCCATACTGACCACCTGCCGAATCATTTCGGGATGAAGGCGAGCCAATTCACGGGCGTAAATACCTCCTAACGACCAGCCTATGACAGTGACTTTTTCACCATGCCATTGATGAATGTCTTTTAGCCTTCTGATAATGGCAGGGCCACAGCCAGTGACTGGATCACTGTGACGCCCTAAATTGCGGCCTAAGCTCCAGCCATAAGCTTTGTAATTACGGCTTTTCAAAAATGTGCGCAATAATTTGGTAGAAAAATCTGACGCTAAAAAACCCGGTAAAACCAATACTGGATGTCCATCGCCTTTAGGAGTCAGTTGTAACCATGGGAAACTTAATGCAAAAGAGCCCGCTTCAAAAAAAGTACGAAACTCTAGTGCCAATTTAAAAACAGAAGGACTGTTCAGGTGTTTAGTGGCAGATATAGTTGAATTTTTACTCATATGTTACTTTGTTGTTTTGTGGTTACTTACTTTCTAGCACACTGGCTTCTAATTGATTGGCCGCTTTGCGGATATATTTAGTAAAAAGATCAACGTCAGGCATCACATTGGCGGCCACCGTTGGACTGATAGATATCACTCCATTATAGCTAAAAACCGGCATGATGAGGCCCATACCATCAAACACAGGTGCCATTCCCATATGAGCTAACATTTTATGGCCATTCATATACAAAGGTACTTGTGGGCCTGGTACATTGGTAATCACTAAATTAAAAAATGGCCGATGATAACTACTGACATTCATGCGGGTATACATCCGTGTAGCCTGCGAACCCAATGCAAATGGAATGAACTCTGCATAATCAATTAATTGTTTCGCACCAATGGCATTTTGATAGGATTTACCTTGTTGCGTATTTTTCTGAATATTGGCCAATTGTTTAATCGGATTGGCCTCAGTCGTAGGCAATTGCACCAACATGGCTGACACCTGATTGCCCATATCATCTTGCTCGCCTGCAGTGCGAGTAGAAACAGGTACCATTGCCACCAATGGTTTATCAGGCAATTCATCTTTCTCTAGCAGGTACTGGCGCAATGCACCTGTACATACGGCCAACACCACATCATTCAACGTGGCACCTTCAACGGATTGCCTCAAAGCTTTGACCCGCTTTAAGTCAAGTAAAGCGCTGTTCCACAAACGTTTTGATGTAACAGGTTGATTCAATATACTGGGGGGAGCATTAAAAATAGAGCGTGGTACATCACTGTTTTGTACCCGCGATAAGCGCCCTGCTTTCCAAGTTGACTTCGCTGTTTCTAATAACAACCCTGGTAACTTAAAAGGTCGCTTAATGAAATTAACTGTACTGCGTTTGATTAACGTCAAATCGCCAGGCAATGGCTCCACTACCCGTTGTGG
>CALLLZ010000067.1 GCA_938008005.1 uncultured Marinicella sp.
CGTACAAAATGTATTTAAATGGGTTGGTGGAATATTCATCAACATTATGGATTTCACCAAAGCAGGAACAGGGTTCTTATTCAGCTCATTTGGAACGGGTGAAATTGAATCTCCTTTGATCAACTTTGCGGTAATGATCTTACCTACCATCATATTTTTCTCGGCATTAACCTCAGTTTTATTCTATTTGGGCATCATTCAAAAAATTGTTAAGGGCCTGGCTTGGTTATTAACCAAAGCCTTGAAAATTTCAGGTGCAGAAAGTTTATCCGTCGCTGGAAACATCTTTCTGGGGCAAACGGAAGCACCATTAATGATTAAAAAGTACCTTGAATCTATGAACCGTTCAGAAATCTTATTGGTTATGATCGGCGGTATGGCAACTGTAGCTGGCGGCGTATTGGCCGCTTACGTGGGTTTTCTTGGTGGAGAAGATAAAGATTTACAATTGTTTTATGCAAAGCATTTATTGGCTGCATCAGTCATGGCCGCACCTGGTGCTATTGTAGTGGCAAAAATCTTATACCCACAAACCCAAAAAATTGAATCTAACATAGAAATTTCTAATGAATCTGTTGGCTCCAATTTCCTTGATGCACTGACAAATGGCACCTCAGAAGGTTTGAAACTGGCCATGAATGTGGGCGCCATGTTACTGGTTTTTTTCGCTTTTATAGCGCTGGTTAATTTTCTACTTAACTTTCTAGGTTCAATTTTGAATCTCACAGGTTTATTGAGTTTGATATTTGCTTCAGTTATTTTAACTTTCGTTTGGATGAAAAAATCTCCAGACTTAGCCCTCTGGAAAGCTGGTGTGTTAAGTACTACACTGGCTTTTTCTCTGTACATGATTGTGATGAGTATCGGAACCAACTATTATAATTTTGAGGTAATCACTAACAACTTCAATCAATTAATTGTCGACAACACTTCCTATACCAGTTTGTCTTTGGAGTTTATATTTGGCCACTTATTTGCTCCCTTAATGTGGTTGATTGGTGTTGCTACAGAAGACATCACTAAGTTAGGACAATTACTAGGCGTTAAGATCATCGCCAGTGAATTTGTTGGTTATGAAAACTTAGCCACTTTAAAAGACACCAGTCAACAAGTCCACCTGATGTATGACAAATCAATATTGATGGCTACTTATATGCTCTGTGGCTTTGCTAACTTTGCATCAATTGGCATACAAGTTGGTGGCATTGGTTCTTTGGCACCTGGCCAAAGAAAAATACTGTCTGAGTTTGGCATGAAGGCGCTGTTGGGTGGGACATTGGCCTCATTATTTTCTGCCACCATGGCTGGCATGTTAGTTGGATAGATTAAGCAGTAAAAAATAAAGCTCAATTACGATCACACTCGCTTCAGGTCTGCTCAGTGAACGATAAAATACTGCTGGCTGAGCGGGGGCGAAGCCTTTTTTCTCTTATCACTTTTATTATAATACCGTTAAATGCTCATGATTTTTATATGACATTGAAGATTATAACTTGCATTTTCTTCTGTGTTAGTTTGTAATCATATAAACCACTTGAGGAGAAAGTTGATTATCCATCACAACCTTGGGTCGCATCAAACCCTCAGAACTGATGCATCGGGCATGCCATTAGAATGGCTTAATTGTGAACAAGTTGCCAAGTTATTGGCTTTAGACATGGTGCAATACCAATTTGGCACCACACTGACCCGTCTCCACGGCGGTATTAATGCCAAATCTGGCGAACAAAGCTACTATGACATCCCAGCAATCATCGGCACCAAAGGATATAACAACCACATCCACAAGCAACTGGCCGACTATATACCACCATTAAACAACCAAACTTTATTCAAACGAGATCAAAACTTGTGCTTATACTGCGGTCAAGTTTTCAACCGACAAGACTTATCACGAGACCATGTAACTCCAGTTTCACAAGGTGGCAAAGATATTTGGACAAATGTGGTCACATCATGTAAACGTTGCAACAACCACAAAGCCGATCGCACGCCACTACAAGCAAACATGCGATTGTTAGCCATACCGTTCGCACCTAATTATGCTGAATATATTTTCTTACAGAATAAAAACATCATTGCTGATCAAATGAACTTTTTAATGAACCACTTCCCGAAAAAGTCACCCTTTCGACAGATTCGGACTTAATTTTTATTACTGTATTCTTTGCCGTTTGTGGTTTTGTTTTTGAGCGATTCAAAATTATCTGCAAAAATTAAATCACTGGCTTGGTCAATATTCAAAAATTCAGATGTGCAATCATTTTCTGTCTGCGGTGCATCCGATGCAAATCTAATGAAATCAAAGTCTGCTCTGATACCACTGTTGCTGTTATTCCATGTGTGCCCCATGATACCTAACTGGATGGTTGATGGCATCGCTGCATGTTCGAAATACATGGGCATAGCTTGATTCATTGCTGGCTCGATTATTTCTGGTGTTACGGAACCTGAATTGCGCCAAGTAGTGGTTGTTCTACCGTCCACATCAAACTCATTGTAATAAGTTTCCTGCCTCCAAGCTGAAATGGCATCCGCCCAATAATAGAAATAAAAACTGTCATCTATGCGGCAAGCCAACAAGTACTCTTCCAGCCCAATCTGTTCAGTTAGATATAGATTAGATATAGAATTTACAGTTTTCTTCATCTCGCGTGCATAACTCACGCCATTTTGCCCTTGACCACCCATGTTATACATCACCCAGTTTTCATCACCATTATGTGTACCTATAGGATCACGTATGACAAAACCACCCGCATTAAAGCCTAAAGCTGGAGGCAAATCGATGTCATTAACTTGAGATACTCTTAAACTGATTGCTACCGCAAAATTACCCGTAACCTGTTGATAAACCAAAGGACCGTATTGATCTTCAAACCATGCATTCTGGCTGAATGACTCAGGCACAACTGTTAACAAACCAGCATTTATAGAAATATCAACAGCACGGCTATCCATCACATCATTACCTAACACAGACCATTGACTTGTATTGTTATTCAGTAAATTAACAGGGGTATTAAATTCATCAGAAAACTGCATGCCATAGGCTGTCGAACATATTATGACTGATAACACCACTGTAAAATAGAAAGCCCTTAAGTTATCTTTTGCATTGATTTTGTAAGCTGTTTCTTTAATCATAAGTATCATCCGATAATATGCACTGTAAATTCTCAAAACTATTTTGCTTCAATTGAGACCGATCTAACTATAGTATCGAAATATGCAAAAAAAAATTTAGAAATAATTCGTTTAATGCATAAAAAAATTCATTAATTTAAAATCATTTAAATAATTTAGAGAAACCTACAGCTACATAAACTTATTTACAAAGATAAGCCTCTTATTTTATATCTTGTCTTTAGAACAATTGAGCTGCTGTTGATTTATTCCTAACTAATGCAGTTAAATACTTAAACCAAATAGTCTGAAAAAATTAAGTTCAACTCTTGCCTGGTCAGTTGACGGTAGAAGAAGTCCACACCAATCACCAATGAATAGAGAATTAAACTATGTTTATTGACTTCCATAGGGTCGGTGTAAATATCACTGAGTAATTTGATTAAGTATTGGTGACGTTTTTGATAAACCACTGTCACATATTCTTTTACCTCTTCATCTTGGAATGACCAAGCATTGATCTCGAATTCAAGGCGATTTCCCTCAATTGCGCCATCGATACATTGTTTGCCTAATAATGACAACTTCTCCCTGCTGTTTTTCCCCTTTTCTGCCATTTCTATAAAACCTTGGGTAAAACGCAGTTTCCAATAGGCCAATACCTGAAAGTCAAAATCACGTTTAGACTTAAACCAATGATAAAAACTGCCTTTTGTAACACCCAGATGATCACATAAATCATTAATTTTTAATGCACGCCAACCTTTTGTATCAAGGGTCTTAATACCCATTTTTAACCAAGCCATGTGGCTATTGTTATCATCCGCCATGTATATTTTGAGCTATATATTAATTACCGTTTGTTAATTCTACCATCACCAAAGCTTTTTTATACTTCATATATTTCAAATATAAGTTGTTGCATACCCAAAGGTATGTTAAATTTACAAACATACCTTAAGGTATGTTTTTATAAAGGTACAAAATGAATGTTAATGACAAATTATTCAAATTAAAAATAAAACCTCTTTTTTCACAAGCTGTTTTCTGTTCTATTGCAACTGTTAATACAGATGGCACACCCCATGTTACGCCCATAGGCAGCGTGGTACTTAATGACAAAAACAGTGGATGGTTCTTTCAGAAGTTCACAAAAAAAATCCCAAAGAACATTGTCAACTCTGAGTATGCAACCATCATGGCAGTTAACGACAGCAAATGGTTTTGGTTTAAATCCGTACTAAAAGGTCAATTTAAAAAACCACCCGCTATGCGCTTATTAGTTAAACTGGGCACGCTAAGACCAGCCACTGATTCTGAGGCACAAAAATTTAAACGAAAAGTCAACATTTTTAGACATACCAAAGGGTACTCTAAGATGTGGCAAGATATGGCCGAAATTCGTGAATTTGAAATTCTTGAATACAAACCGGTCTTTATTGGCAATATGACCCAGCAACAATTTGTCTAACCACCCAATCGGAGTATTATGATGAACGCACAAACATTAATTATCATTGGAGCTACAGTTATAGGTGTTTTAGGGTTTGCACACTTCATTTACGTATTAGCTACCAATAAATTTAACGCTTTTGACGAACAGGTTACTATAGGAATGAAAAACACATCTCCAGTTATCACTAAACATACCAGTATGTGGCGTGCTTGGCTGGGGTTCAACTACAGCCATTCATTCGGTGTTTTGTGGGTTCCAT
The DNA here is from genome assembly GCA_938008005.1 of uncultured Marinicella sp. Taxonomy (GTDB): domain Bacteria; phylum Pseudomonadota; class Gammaproteobacteria; order Xanthomonadales; family Marinicellaceae; genus Marinicella. Next base: position 4,842 of record CALLLZ010000067.1, read on the forward strand.
TCGTGTACATCCCATTGGCTTTAAACCACATGCCTATTCTTCAAAACAGTATATGGCTCACATTATTATTACCCATTATGGCACTTACCTATACCGTATTGGCAAAACGCTACTGGTTCGCAATCCCCTTTGTTGGATCTTTGATTTCTTTTTTATGTCTTTCAGTGGCATTTTATCTGTTACATTTAAGAAACCTTTGATAAATAGAAAATCCCTCTTCTGAATTTAATATATCCGGTCAAACAGATAGTAAGCGCCCAATGCAATACCAGACTTAGCCAAAATTATCGCCCCTATGGGCCACAAATAATCATTATTCATTGATTAAAGTCAAAACGCTGAAGACAGGTGCTGCACCCCTGTCCTGTGTGCCTTTAGTAACATCAACTGTTGACACACTTTAATCTGGTTTTTTTTGATGCAGTGGCCATTCTTTCAAAAACTCCATTGCTGGTTAAATGTGAATAACCACTTATGCACTTCAAATTTATTAGGTCAACGAAAACAAAGCGACGATCAGTAAAGCCATGTTTGATAACATACCGCCAACAAAGCCCAATGTTCTCAGACCACCTGCCACCTTACCTATACCACTGTAGTACACACCCCAATACAACAACCGGAAAGCCAAATGTATCATGGCCAACCAATTGACAGCACTTACATGCGCTTCAAATAAAATTGCAACCACTAACGTAAAACCAAAAGGAGACAAACTTTCTACTGAATTCATATGTGTTCTCAACACCCTGAAACTGAGTAAAGTATGGTCACCTTTCAATGGCATACCTGGTACTTGTTCTTGCTTTAGAAAAGCCAAAGGCGCTGTTAAAAAAGATTGTATTAACACAGACAAGCACAATAGACTTAATGCAATTAAAGCTGGCTGGTAAGACATCCAATTTGATGATACTTCTGTAAGTAAACTCATGCTATCTCCTTGTTATTAAGCCATCGGCATATCCATCGCTTCAGCAACCTCTATGGTGCCTCCTATCGCGATGTGAGGACAAGCTGCAGATAATTTCAGGGCAACTTCTAAATCTGCGGCCTGAATTACAGTCATACCACAGATTGGATTGCTACTTTCTGTCTCAACCACATTATCTTTGGATACAGTTTTTGAAGAACCAATTGGAAGACCTGGGTCTAGCATTGCATCACCCATCCCTTTGGCCCATTCCATCCAATCGGACATGTGTTTTTTTCCATTATCTGGCTGAATAGCACCACGATATACCAATAAATATTTTTTCATTTTCACCACTCTTAATGTGTAAAGAAGTTGCATTGTGGCATGAATTTTAATATGTTAAAGAACATATTATTTTTTTTAAACAGCCTTACTTTTTCCGAAAAGTAAATGACCTTCAAATTCATTTTAAAAGCATAGGAACTGATGCCTTACAATAAAGCACACAAACAAAAAACCAGAAACAGAATAATTGAATCTGCTCGCATCTTATTTAATCGCAATGGGTTTAACACAGTTTCGATTGACCAAGTTATGGAACAAGCCGGCTTAACTCGCGGTGGATTTTATAACCATTTCAATAGCAAGGAAGAACTTTTCAAAGAAGCTGTTGCTGGCTTCTTAATGGGTCGAGGCGAACAGTGGAGACAAGATGCTGGCATTGATATCAAGTCACTGGACAAGCATTCGGCTCAAAGAATGATAAAAAGTTATTTATCTAAAAAACATTTAAATGATATTGATGGACAATGTCCAATGATTGCGCTGCCATCTGATATATCCAGATCAAACAAAGAAGTCAGAAATTCTTATCAAAAATTATTAGAAGGGATGGTCTATTTATTTGAACAAAGTTATGATGGCTCTGAATCAAAACAAGAACATAGAAAAAATGCATTAGCAATGTCGGCATTGTGTGTAGGAGGAATGATTTTGGCACGAACTTTACCTGAATCAGAATTAGCAGAAGAAGTCCAGCAAGCAGCATATGAAACAGCCATGATGATGACTGGACATAATAAATAACCCAGGCTATTTTTAATCTATCCCCAGTTTCTTAATTTTATAGCGCAAAGCCCTAAAACTGATACCTAATAATTCAGCGGCTTTTGTTTTATTGTTGTTGGTTTTTGCTAAAGCATTAGTGATTTCACGGATCTCAATTTCTTCAATATACTTTTCAAGATTCATCTCTTTGTTAAGTTGTGGTTGAAAGCCCGTGTTCTCTAATTGGATGTCTTCTTCACGAATCAATTGATTCTGACAGTTTACAGCAGCTTTTGATAACACCAAATCCAACTCTTTCATGTTACCCGGAAAATCATGCTGTTTAAGCTTAGCAATGGCGGTTGGATGTATTTTACATGGCAGCTTATTCCAAACTTCTGCAAGTTGTTCCAATCTGGACTTGCAAATTTCAACCAATTCATCTTTCAATTCCACCAATGATTCAGTCTCAATTTCGCCAACACAAATAGCGCGAACTAAGGATTTTTTAATGCCCAAAGAATGCTTAAACTCTTCTTCACTCCAATTTGTAGTAACTATGATTCGTTGTTGATCAGACAGTGATTTAATGAACTGAATTAAGGTGGTTTGTTGTTCTGGTTTAAGCTGTTCTACATTGTGATAAAGCAATGTACCTTTATTTTCAGGAGTCAGCCCATTGACCGGACTGGCGGAATCAACAAATGTTAATTCTTGATCTTTTAATTCAGAGTTTTCATGAATTAAACCGGCAATCTTTTCCTTCCAACTTCCACGCTTGCCATAAATAATGACTGGAACTTGGCTTTGAGCATATTTATTGATTGCTGTATCTAAATTTTCAAAGTAATCAATTGCAATACCAATGCTTTGTACCTCTTGCTCGTCATCAACTTTGTTGTTATGTTGTAAACCAGTAATCACTAGCTGTCTGAGCGTATCCAAGCTGATTGGCTTGGTAATAAAGTCATAGGCGCCTTTTTTTAAAGTTTCAACTGCATGATTAATGGTTCCAAAAGCCGTAATAACAGCAATCGGTGTATTAGGATAAAGTTCGTTTACGTGTTCTACAAGCTCACTGCCATTCCCATCTGGTAATTTAAAATCTGACAAACACAGGTGGAATGTTGTTTTTGATAATTGGTACTTGGCTGAGCCGATATTCTCTGCTTTGAATACACTGAAACCCATTCGGGTCAATGAAATTTCTAATAATTGTAAAATATCTGGTTCATCATCAACCACTAAGATTTTTTTTTGTTCAGCTGTCATGCGTTAGCAACTTCCAATAATTCTCTTCGTAACATGGGCCCAAAATTCATTTCCTCGATAAATGCAATCAATGGCTCTTGGCTCACTTTTGATTTTATTATATCATCATTCTCTAATGGTGCATCAAGTACAATTTGTGACAATTGTTTTGATAACTTAGCATCCTCATGGTGGTTTTGTATTTTTAATTGGCATGATTTGGCCCCGCGCAGACTTAAAAACTCAATTTCCTTATAACGAGATAAAATAGAATCCAAGTCATTGAAATGATTCAATAATACCTGTGCAGTCTTTGTCCCAATACCCTTGATACCAGGAATGTTGTCAACTTGATCACCTGCCAAAGCCAAAAAATCACAAATTTGATCTGGCCTGACACCAAATTTTGCTGTCAATGCCCTAAATCCCAGTGGTTTAGTCTTACCATAATCCCACCACCAATCTGATGGCCTAACTAACTGAGCTAAATCTTTATCAGCACTAACAACACAGATATTATGTCCTCGGTCAGCATACGTTTGATGCAAAGTACCAATCAAATCATCTGCTTCATAACTGTTATCTGCAAAAACTGAAATACCCAATAGTTTTGTTAGTTTTTGGCACAACTTAAATTGTAATTTTAAGTCTTCTGGCGCCGGATCCCTATTGGCTTTATACAAAGGGTATATTTCATTCCTAAAAGAAGTGGTTAAAGCCTCGTCGAATGCAGCACCTATGTACTGTGCGTTGGTTTGTTTAATAAATCGAATCAAAAATCGTGCAAACCCATAGACGGCGTGGTTGGCGTTACCATGTATATCCAACAGATCCGTTGACATCGAATAATAACTTCGGAACACAAAAACCGACGAATCAATCAGAAAAGCTGTCGGTTTTTTTATTGCTTCATTCATTAGAGTTCAAAATTAAGTGATTAAACCCATCGCTTCTAATTTCAATACGATACGCTGAGTTGCTTGATCGGGTGAAAAATCCAATGTATTGATATTCATTTCAGGGTCTTTAGGTGTCTCATACGGATCACTGATACCAGTAAATTCTTTAATCACACCTTTTCTGGCCAAGGCATATAAACCTTTTCGATCACGTTTCTCACATTCTTCCAAAGGGGTAGACACATGAATCTCAATGAACCCACCTAATGGTTCTATCATTTCACGAACTTCTGCACGCATCTTCTCATAAGGTGCTATAGGTGCACAGATAGCAACACCGCCGTTTTTAGTGATCTCGCTTGCAACATACCCAATTCTTTGGACGTTGATATTTCTGTGTTCTTTTGAAAAACCAAGCTCACTGGACAAATGCTTACGAACCAAATCACCATCTAACAATGTCACTGGACGATTAATCATTTCCATAAGTTTGACTCGCAGGGCATTCGCAATGGTTGATTTACCTGAGCCCGATAAACCAGTAAAAAACACAGTAAATCCTTGTTTATGTCTTGGTGGATAACTTTTTCTTAACTCCTCAACCACTTCTGGATAGGAAAACCATTCTGGAATATCCAAACCCAATTGTAAACGGCGTCGTAATTCGGTGCCTGAAATGTTCAGTATATTTTCTTTTTCAGCTATTTCGGATATCGGTATGTATTGAGCCTTGTCTTGTGAATAAACCATCATTTCAAACTCAACCATTTCGATTCCCAACTCATCTTGATGTTGTTTTAACAGATCTTGAGCTGCGTAAGGATCATAAAATGGTTCACCATTAGAGTCATCACCAGGGCCGGCGTGATCACGTCCAACTATGATGTGCGTACAACCAAAGTTTTTACGAATAATGGCATGCCATAAAGCTTCTCTGGGGCCACCCATGCGCATTGCCAATGGTAACAAAGACAAAGCTGTGGTGCGTTCAGGATAACGATCCATCACCTTCTCATAACATCGAACACGAGTAAAGTGATCAATATCACCTGGTTTGGTTAAACCCACCACTGGATGAATCAATAAATTCGCTTCCACCCGTTGGGCAGCTCGAAATGTAAGCTCTTGATGAGCACGATGCATGGGATTTCGAGTTTGGAAAGCCACCACTCTGGACCATCCAAGTTTCTTGAATTTAGTTCTGATCTCCTGTGGTGTATGGCGATGTTGGGTATAATCATAATAGGTAGGCAACTGCAAGCCCACCAGTTCGCCGCCTAAATAGTATTCTCCAGCGTGATTCATCAGGTAATTAACCGCTGGGTGTTTTAAATCAGTGGTCCCATAGACCGCTTGTGCCTCCGCTTGTTTATCAACCTGCCAAACATCTTCTACTTTCAAAATAGCCAACACCACTCCTTCCATATCACGCAAGGTCAATTGACCAGCTTCTTTGGCCGTTTGCATGGTTTTTTCATCCACATCCAAAGTAATCGGCATTGGCCATAATGTTCCATCAGCCATACGCATGTCTTGCAACACTGATAGATAATCTTGCTTGGTCATAAAACCCTTTAACGGAGAAAAAGCACCATTCAGCAATAGTTCTATATCACAAATCTGTCGGTCAGTTAAACTCCAATCAGGCAGGTCATTGGCTGCTTTTTGGCGCTCTATTTTGACTTGATTATCTGGAATTAGGTTGATTAAACTGCCACCATGGGCATCAATAATTTTCATAAATATCTCTGTTAGTCTTGTTGCTGTTTTAAGTTGTACTTGTTTATTTTCTGTGCAATGGTGGTGTGTGAGACACCCAATTGACGTGCTAATTTTCTGGTTGATGGGTATTTCTGATACCAATGCTGAAGAAAATGTCTTTCAAATTCATTAACCGCTTCATTTAAAGTCAATCCTTCTAAATCGGTCTCTAAGCTAATAGCACCCTCTAAATCTAAGTCACTGGCTTGTATTGTATAGTCTTTGGCAATCATAATAGCTTTATAGATTGCATGCTTCAATTGACTGGCATTACCTGGCCAATAATAGCGTTTCATCTTTACAGTGGCATCCAGCGAAAATAGGGTTTTTTGACCCAGTTGTTGATTAAATTGGTACAAAAAATGTTGCATCAGAGGCTCTATATCTTCAGGCCTTTCTCTTAAGGGTGATACATTTAAACGCAACACATCAAGCATTAAAACCAGTTCAGATAGCAACTTACCAGATTGTTGGTATTGCTCTAATTTCTGTCCCGAAGATACCATAACGCGAACCTTTAGGTCTTTAGAGTTACTTTCAAAATATTGCAACAATTTCTGTTGAATGTGTTGGGCCATGAACTCAATATGAGAAAAAAACAAGGTTCCTGATTGATTAAGCTGTAAAACACCGGGTCGATTTTTAGTACCAAATAACATGACCTCCATTTCATCACTTTTAATCGCTTGGCAATCTATCAGCGTGAATAATTCATGACTGCGTTGACTCATGCTATGACAAGCATGGGCAAGCAATGTTTTACCTGTGCCCGTTTCACCAACAATACTTAACGGTGCTTCGACAAGTGCCAGCTTTTTGGCTTTCTGCACAGTAGATTTAAACATTTCGGATTGATAAACTAAACTTTCTAAACCATCAATTTCTTCACCTTGCATCACATAGCTGCTGGTCCTGATCTTGTCATAGTCTCTGAACAGCAACATGGCGCCATTCATTTGACCCGCTTGATTTTTTATCCCTTGAACTTCTAGCAACATGGTACCCGCTATGGTGCTTATATTAACAGGAAGGTTAGAATTAGCCGCTGCATTGACTTTTTGTTGCCAACCGTCTGAAACAAATATCTGTTTCATCTGATCGGGAATTTTGTGATTTTCCGTACAAGGTTTGAATAAGTTTCCAGCCTTCCGGTTGGCATATGCAATTTGACCTTTGGTATTGACACCAAGTACAGGATCAGGCATCACTTGCATCAATGAGGCCAACATATTTTGGGTTTCCACCCCAGGTAACACATCAATTTGATTCACCCACTTAATTCCTGAGATTTTCATCAACTGACTTGCAATGGTACCTTGTACTGCCTTTTCTAGTTCTTGAGTATGTAAATAGATTTTTCCATCCTCTACTTCCACTTTCACTAAATCAGCTTGATGACTCCTCAATAAAGATAACACATCATCTGTGATCCCCAGTTTATTTTCTGTTGTTATAGCTAGTTTCATTGGTGTAAGAAAATTCGTACATATAATATTATATTTAAATTCAACAACTTAAAAGATTTTTTTGTTTTCATGTAATGAATATGTTACGTATTCTAACTTGGTTGTAGCCTCGTCACAACCTAAAATAAAATCATCACAATAACATTTTAAGCTATCGTTATGAAAACCAAATCTGAAGCTCATTTTGCCACTCAGGCCATTCACGCAGGTTATAAAGTTAAACAGGGCCAAGGGTCATTAACACCACCCATCCATATCAGTTCAACTTATGCCTTTGACACCGTTGAACAAGGGGCTGATGCGTTTCAAGGTGAAAACGATCGATTTATTTATGCCAGACTAGGCTCACCATCTCAACAAATTTTAGAACAACGATTATCCCTGTTAGAACAAGCTGAGGCCGCACTCGCTACTGCCTCAGGTATGGGCGCCATTTCAGCCACCATGTGGTCATTGGTTAAACCAGGTGATGAAATCATTGCAGATTTGAGTTTGTATGGCTGCACTTTCAGTTACCTTGAACACGGCTTAAAGTCTTTTGGGGTTAAAATTACTTATTTAAATTTATCTAACCCAAAAAATTTGACTGATCACATTTCTGAGCAAACTAAACTGGTTTATTCTGAAACACCCAGTAATCCAAACATGCGTCTAATAGACATAAAAGCTTTGAGTGAAATCACCAACCAATATGATTGCAAACTGATGATAGACAACACCTACTGCACCCCTTATTTACAAAATCCATTGGTTTTGGGTGCTGACTTGGTGGTCCACTCTGCCACTAAATATTTGGGTGGGCATGGCGATTTAATTGCTGGTTTTGTCGCCGGTTCACAAGATGACATTGATCACATACGCATGTTTGGCTTAAAGGATATGACTGGCGCTGTCATCTCCGGTTTTGATGTGTCACTTTTATTACGTGGCTTAAAAACTTTACATGTAAGAATGGACAGACATTGTGAAAATGCAAAAAAAGTGGCTGATTTCCTGCATCAGTCTAGCTATGTAAAAAATACTTTTTACCCAGGTTTAGAGAATTTTCCTCAACGCACCTTGGCTGCTAAACAAATGCGTAACACTGGTGGTATGATTGCTTTTGAACTGAATGCCAACAGAGAACAATCAGCACAATTTGTAAACAACCTAAAAATGATCTTATGTGCTGTCAGCTTAGGCGACGCAGAAACCTTGATTCAACACCCGGCCTCTATGACTCATTCAACTTATACAGAAGAAGAGCTCTTAGCCCATCTGATCAGCCCCACTCTGATTCGGTTGTCTGTTGGCCTAGAGCACGTTGAAGACATCATAGCTGATTTAAATCAAGCGTTTCAGTCTGTTTTTTCAGCTTCAGCAGACGATTTCCCAGATAAGGGATTGGCTATTTCAGCTTGATCTTTAAGCGTTGTAACAAGTTGTTGCAAATAGTCGGCAGAGACTTGTTCTGGTGGTACTGGGTCACCAACTATTAGTTCTACTTTAGCCATAAACTTGCGTGGCCGTCTCTTGATAATTTTTTTATCATACCGAGAAAACATGCTGCCCCACAAGTTATTCAAAGCCATTGGTACAACAGGAACCGGTGTTTCGTCAATGATTCGCTCAATGCCTTTTTTAAATTGTCCAATTTGCCCATCTGGCGTTAAGCCCCCTTCAGGAAAAATACACACCACATCTCCATCAGCTAAAGCTTCACGTACAGACGCAAACGCTGCTTCCATCATTTCTGGGTCTTGGTTTTTGCCAGCGATTGGAATACTTTTTGCAGCTTTAAAGAAAAACTTGAGCCCAAAGGTTTGAAATATTTTATAGTACATCACAAACCGAGAAGGTCTTCGCACACGACCCATAACGATGGCTGGGTCCATGAAGCTGATGTGATTGCATACCAAAACCACCGGGCCTTTAGTCGGGATTTTCTCTAAACCTTTATACTTAACTCGGTATACCAATGACACCAGTAACCAAGCGATTAAGCGTAAGATAAATTCAGGCACAATGGTAAAAATATAAATGCATACCACCACATGTAAAATAACCGTAATTAAGAATAATTGTGGGATACTCCATCCCAAAACACCTAGAATCACCATACCTAACAAAGCAGCTACAACCATAAAAATGGCATTAATAATGTTATTACCCGCTATGATTCTCGATACTTTATTGGCATCTGAGCGTTCTTGTATGAGTGAATACAACGGCACTATATACAAACCGCCAAAAACACCAATCAATGCAAGATCAAGGGAAATTCTTATTGCACCATTCATTGACAAGAAGCTCAGCCACCCGATACTTTGAACTTCTACAATAGACCAATCAGTGCTTACCCAGTACAAGTCAAACCCAAACCAAGCCAGACCCAATGCACCAACCGGCACTAAACCAATTTCAACACGGCGCCCCGAAAGCTTTTCGCACAAAAGTGAACCAACTCCAATGCCAATTGAAAACATGGTTAATAACCATGTAACAACGCTTTCGTTACCATTGAGTATAGTCCGGCTATAATTAGGCATTTGAGCTAAAAATACCGAGCCAAAAAACCAAAACCAAGATATCCCTAGAATGGATAAAAAGACCACCCTTTTTTCAGGAATGATTTTTAAGTTTTTCACAGTGGCTCGCCATATATTCCAATCCAGTTTAATACCTGGTTCAGCAGCTGCGCACAAAGGAATATTTTTGGCTGAAAGGTAACCCAGCGTCGCAAAAGTAAGTACTGCAATAGAAATGGGAATGAATGAATCCAAAGCAATCAAAACACCACCTAAAATAGTTCCTAATAATATTGAAATAAACGTACTGGCTTCAACCAACCCATTGCCACCCATCAACTCATGATTGTCTAATTTCTCAGGCAAATAACCATATTTAACTGGGCCAAACAAGGAAGACTGAGCTCCCATCAAAAATAAAACAAATATAAGTAAAGGAATGCTGTTTAAATAAAATCCTAATGACGCCAAAGACATGATACAAATTTCAACTATTTTCACCCGTCTGACCAACATGGATTTTTCAAATTTATCGGCCACTTGCCCAGCAAAAGCTGAAAATAAAAAGAACGGCAGAATAAATAATCCGAAAGCCAAATTGGTCAAAATATCAACCTGATCTTCAGCCACCCGGAAAGCGATCATGATAACCAAGGCATTCTTGAATACATTGTCATTAAAAGCGCCAAAAAATTGGGTCAAAAAGAATGGCAAAAATCGCCGTTCTTTCAATAATTGAAATTGTGATTTTTCTGACATAGGTTTAAATGTGTATTAGAATTGCTATCAGTTTAGCATTGCAGATGAAAATTTGAAGAACAAATTACCTGCTCATAGTGACTTATTCATTGCGTGTAACTAAATGCTACTTCAGTATTAAATATTCACACCAAAGTTCAACTTTTAGAACTAAATTACTTTTGAATATCTTGAATGAACTGTTGAATTACATTCGATTCAAGCACCAATTGTTCACCTGCCTCGATCAAGTGATCAACTTCATTTTCAGGCAACTGTAAAGCTGTTTCAATCGCGGCCAATTGTGAAGCTTCGGGTTCACCCATATGACTGAAGTTTAGCTCTGTTGTGTAATATGCAAAATCGTCACAGTCCTTTTTGAAATATTCAGCACATCGACCTTGTTTGACTTGCTCGGTCCATTTGGCCACACTCAGCTCAAGTAAATCCAATGTATCGGCATTGTAATTTTGAGATTGAATGGTGGTTGCCGCATTCAGTGTGTCTGCTATCCCTGGTGTTTTGGCGGACAAAGACAAATTAGGATTCAAGGTAGCCGCTGCATTGACCACCACAAACAAAACTTTCTTGGTGTTGGTCAAACGAAACGCTTTAAGCGCTTCCCAAAAATTATCGTCTTGTCGATAAATTCGATTTAACAAAGCACGCACGCCCAAGTTGTCTGCCACACCGCCATCAACCAGATGTATATACGGGTGTTTTTCTTTATGGCGCAATTCTCTGATTTTTAGGGCTTGGTGCTTATAGCGTACATTGTCATCTACCATATGCTCTTGATGAGTAAAAGGCTGACAGTCACCATGGCTTTTCAGTGAAACTGGTGAAAATAATACCGGCACAGCAGAAGAAGCTGTCACAGCCTTACCCACTGGAAATGAAGCCAGGTCAGAGCACAACCAACGAAAATGATCATCAGAAAAAGTAAAACCCACACCCGTTGTTAAATCTGTGGCATTGATCATGATTGCCGGCGCATCCGGCCGCATATCAGCAAAGGTCTTGTCAGAAAAAATGTATTTTTGATAATACTGACTGGTTAAATCACTGCGACTAAAATTACCCGACATGAATCTAAACCAGTTGATTGGGTTGATCAACAATCGTCTTGACAATCGACTTTGAACATTGTTTTTTAGAAAGTCTGTTTCAAAATCAGTGAATAATTTATCACCAAACAATCCGTAATAAGCAGAAGTAAAACTACCACCAGATACAGACGATATGACATCGACCAAAGATAACATACTTACTTGGTTGTTCGCATTCAATTGAATCGGCGTCTCTCTCAACCCTTTCATCACACCATAAGCAAATGCAGCAGCTCTGGTTCCACCACCCGAAAAAGTTAAAATAATGGTCACATCATCATTGCGCCCATATTGTTCAAATCGTTCTGGTACTGTAAGACGTTTCGATTGTTCAGATAAGGGGTTGTTATGGAACTGTCTGTTATTCGCACAACCAGCCAACAAAACAACCATCAAACAAATAAGCAGCGAAGCTTTAACCATTAATTTTATCTATGCTTTAACTCAAAAGTGATTATAACATGCGCTAAAGTCATCACAAAACTTCAGGCGCTCGCCATAATGCCATAAATAGGGTAATGCCAGTCAATAAGTCAAACACAGCAATTCCCATATACCAGCCCGACGCCAACCCGATTACATCGAATGAGCGGGCCATGGCAAGAGTCGCCACCACCAAAACAGGGAGGAAGGCCATATATGCCAACCAACGCCAGCCTTTAAATAAACCAAATGCAGTTACCAAGCCCAATAAGCCCAGAAACACCATTTGATAGGCTGTCATGTTAAATCCAAGTACCAAAGGCAAAGTGACTTGAAACACAGAACACAACATCATAAATACGGCTGAATAATGTAAAGAATTTTTAGATTCATTCATAGCTCACACCATCATTTAAATTGCTGTTGATATCATCTGGACAAGGCATACCAGCCACCCCCCATAACATAATGTCATCCATATGCTCCTGCAATGAATAAGGAGCAGGTTCTCTTTCGCCACCCGGGTTCCAGGCCCAGTGTAAAATAACATCATGGCCTAAGTGTGAAGCAATTTCTTGATAAGTGCGGTTTCCATTGCGTTTGGGGTCACGCAATTGTTGACAAATTTCTACTGACGACTTGCCAAACCAATCCGCTTCAACTGGCGCCAAACGCCATGCATCTTTAACCCCAGGCGCACCATGATCAGCTTCACTGTTGCTGCCAGTATGGCAGGTACTGCACATGATGTATTCAACCCCCATTCGACTGGCTCCGGCATTGATGTTCATACCGTGCCTCTGTGTTTTTGTAAAACTGGGTCCTGACCACATGGGATAAGGGCTATTCCCTACATGACAGTTTGCACACCTTGGATGGGAAGCCACTTCATAAACCCTACTCCAACTGTCCAAGCCTTGCTGCGTTGAAACACTGCCTGCTTCTGGCTCATTCAATACTGTTTTATCACCGATTGAATTCTCAGCAGCCATGCTGTTCACAATGAATAATGACAGAAGGCAGGTTTTAATGACTGATTTCATTCTTCACTCCTCACACAAATTTGATGTGTTTATTGAATGGCATTTCACGAATGCGCTGACCTGTTGCAGCAAATATCGCGTTGGCCAAAGCCGGTGCGGCAGGTGGAATCGGAGGTTCGCCAATCCCTCTTATTTTTGTTGCATTTTCCAAACCTTTGACAATAATTTGGGGGCATTGATGCATACGCATACCTTCATGCTGATGGTAGTTGCGTTGCTGGACTTTTCCATCAGCATAAGTAATTTCAGAGTTCATCGCATGCCCCAAACCCCAAACCACACCGCCTTTGACCAAATTATCAAAGTTGACTGGGTCTAAAACTTGCCCCACATCTGCCACCACTGTGACTTGATCTACTTTGATGCCATTATCTGTCTGGGTCACTTCCACAACTTCAGCCACAGGCACACCAAAGGATTCTACCAAAGCGATTCCTCTGCCTTGATTAGGCCCTAAAGGTTTATTCCACTCAGACAATTCGCCTGCTGTTATCAGCACTTGTTTAACCACCTCGTCTTGACACAGCCTGATTCGTTCAGCCAATGGATCGGCCCCAGCTAGATGAATCAATTCATCCAGAAAACAATCGGCAAAAAAACCGGCCGTTGAAGCACCCACTGAACGCCATGATGATGTTGGGGCCAATTCAGGCACTCGATATGCACTGACCCGGAAATTAGGAATCGCATAAGGTAAATTCCAAGCCCCTTCGACAATTTGTTTATCTGGACCAGGCGTAGCCTGCCCCAGTCGTTTGCCTTGTGAGGTTGAAGATGAAACCGTTGCGATAGATAAATCCATGCTCACAACTTGTCCATTATCGACACCACCTAGTCCACTTGCCATGCCAATTTGTCGAGTGAAATCTTGAGCAAAATCCTCTTCACGGGAAAATGTGAGTTTGATGGCCTTACCTTGGACTTGCTTGGCAATTTCTGCTGCCAATAATACATTTTCAAATTCCAAACGGTGGCCGAAACTACCACCCGCATATTGATTGTGTAAATATATCTGCTCTTCTTCGTGCCCGGTTATTGATGCCACTTTCTGTTGTGCGAAACGCGGCATTTGATGTGCCACCCAAATATCTACCCGCTCATCTGTCACTTTGATGATTGCATTCAAAGGTTCAAGAGGTTGATGAGCCACATAGGGTGCCTTGTATTCTGATTTAATCTCATAACTATCTTTGGACCACGTAATACTTCCATCATCACGCCAAACCTTATCCAATCGTTCAGGTATAAAAGATGCCACAACCTCTGCCCAGTGATCAGCTTGTTCTGCAGGATACGGTGCCTCAGACCATTCACAATCAACCTTATCAACCGCTTTGAATGCACGCCAGGTATTATCAGCAACCACAGCAACTCCATTGGTCACAGCAATTACATGACTGACACCGCGCATTTTCTTAGCCAAGCTATCGTCGTATGACTGCATGGCTGCACCTTTTCTGGGGTTGGTTTTCACCGCAGCATACAGCATCTCATCGAACGCCAGATCAATCCCGTATTTGAGTGTACCTGTAGACTTTTCTACCACATCTAAACGCTGCATCGGTTTCCCAATTAGACGCCAATCTGCCGGCTCACGTAATTCATTGTTATGCAACGGCTTCAATTCTGATGCCAGTTTTGCTAACTCGGTATAAGCCAGTTGATTCCCATCTGGTAAAATAACATGTCCACCGGCTGTTTTTAATTGCTCAACAGCTACACCTGTTTTTAAAGATGCCGCTTTTTTCAAGGTCTCTCTGGCTGTTGCACCTGCCATTCTCAATTTGAAAAAACTGTCAGGTACAGAGCTTGAACCGCCAGTTACTTGCAAACCCATGATTTTAAACACCGAGCTCATCAAAGTTCGCATGGTTTTGGCTGGAATGCTTTCATCAGCAGAAAGAAAGGGAGCCGCTTCAGATGCTAGCGCGGTGTTGAAATAAGCCGCCGCTGGTACCCCAAAACTGATCTCAAACTGACCAAAATCTAAGTCTAATTCCTCGGCAATCAATGCAGCTTGCATGGATGCTACGCCTTGTCCCATATCCATGTGCGGCACAACCAAGGTGATTTTCTCTTCATTGATTAAGACCCAAGGATTAAAGCTGGCTTCACCATTTTTCAGGTTTTCAGCCAACGGGTTGTCATGTGGTTTCTTGGTCAAATAAGTCCCAAATGCCACACCACCCGCAATGGCAGTTGAACCCACCAAAAAAGTCCGTCGGGTGATGGTCTTTAATTGGCTCATATCAAACTTCTCCTCGAAGTTTGGCCGCTGCTGTTTTCACGGCTTCGCGAATTCTGGGGTATGTCCCACAACGACACAAATTGGCCGACATGGCATAATCAATTTCTTCATCTGTTGGATTGGGCTTGAATTTAAGAAACGATGCGGCTGACATGATCTGTCCAGATTGACAGTAACCACACTGAGCCACTTGATGCTCAATCCAAGCCGCCTGAACTGCATTAAGCGCATCAGGCGTCCCTAAACCTTCAATGGTCGTAATTTGCCGTCCTTTGGCTTCACTCGCTTTAAGTTGACAGGGCCTGACTGCCAAACCATCCATATGAATAGTACAGGCTCCACATTGGGCAATACCACACCCGTATTTAGTACCTGTCAGATTGAGTTCATCACGCAACACCCAGAGCAAAGGCATGTCATCTTCAACATCCACTTCGTGTGCTTCACCATTTACATTGATTTCCATTAAAGCCACCTCTCAAACAGTGTTTAGATTATAAACCATATGAACTTAGGTTATGCTGAAACAACCCTTCACTTATTCCAGATCTTTGTTATTTTTCAGCCGGCCATCGTACTTATTTTAAAACCCCTGATAAACACAATACGTCTTACCCAGCAAAGTATTTTTTATACCAGTTACCTGCAATGAAACAATGCTGGTCATGATTCGGATAAGGTTACGATTTCATTTCAAGCAAAAAATCACTCGCTTCTTTGGGGTTGCGCAAACGAACGAATCTGATACCTTTTAACACGGCTGAATTTTGAAGGTTTGCATAACGTGACTTGTTTCGATGATAGTTTAAGAAAAACCAAACTAAAATGGATTTTCTAGAAAAAAATGATCTGCCGATTGTTTCTTTGTTACCCGTATGTGGCCACAACTCTTTTTTTGATAATGCCCTTGAAATAGTGCGTTTGAATAATTGTAGTAACGTTCTAGAATATGAATAGTCAATCCATATGATGGTATCTGCGTATTTCCATTTGATGTCGTTGGTTCGACTGTAATTCCCATCTAAAATCCATAAATCACCTGACACAGCTTGTTTAATTTGAGGTATAAACTCATCATCAGTAGATTCCTGCCAATTCGGTTTCCAGAATAATTCGTCCATTTGAATATAAGGGTAATCAAGCGCCTTAGCCAACGAGCTCGAAAAAGTTGATTTACCACTGCCTGTGGTCCCAATTACATTAATCCTTTTCATACCTGTTTACCTTAAGCACGAACTCAAAAAACCACTTATCACATCTAAAGTTTTAATCATAACAATAACCAATCTTAATTCTAACCACAGATTAAATTTTAACTACTGAAGCGGTAAATTCTAAAAAAGTAGATTGTATTTCATCGGCTTGTTCAATCTCCCCCCTGGCTTTAAGCAACTCAATCGCACACTCAGCAGTACACAAGCATCCGGCTCTTTGGTTACGCCTCAAATGATAAGCAGAAGGTTTATTAAC